>NZ_LAMX01000015.1:0-124307 GCF_001275035.1 Rheinheimera sp. KL1 | reverse complement strand
TTCCCATCTCGCCTAACTATTTGTTTTACCTACTCCATTTGTGGGGATTCCTCAGGTATGGAGGTGATTTTGAGTGATTTCAGGTTATCTCCAGTGAATTTGGATATTTGATTTTTATATAAAAAACAAGTATTTACGCTGAATTTAGGGCGGTCTCTCCGATGCGACCTTGCCCCTCCGGAGGCAGAGGTCACAGGTTCGACTCATGTCGGGTGCACCAAACATAAGAAAACCACCGTAAGGTGGTTTTTTTGTTTGTGTCATCCGCAGAGCCGGACCTTATTCGACAAAAACGCCGGGAGCGTTTTTGAACGTCTTCGCTTGCGAAGACGGCCCGATAGGGCGAGGCGCAGGAAGCGCCGAGTAATCCGGCGGGTGCACCACAAAACATCAAAACCACCTTTTTAGGTGGTTTTTGTGTTTTTGGCACCCTGTCCGATTTGAACTCGTCGTTCGACAAAAACGTCTGGAACGTTTTTGGACAGCTTTAGCTGGCCTGCGAAGCAGGCGAACCCCAGGGATGGGGTGAGCACTCCTGTCGGGTGCACCACAAAACATCAAAACCACCTTTTAGGTGGTTTTTGCGTTTAAAGCACCCTATCGGATTTGAACGCGCCGTTCGACCACCAGTTTGCCGGGAGCAAACTGGAACAGCTCCGCTGGCCCGTAAGGGCGAGTATAAGGATGATACGAGTAGCATGCAGGATAGCCTTTTGGGACGGAGCACAGCGACGCCCAACAGGGCGAGACGCAGGAAGCGCCGAGTAATCCTGATGGGCACGCCATACGAATCAAACGCCTAAAGGCAACTCAAGTGTTTTTTTATTTCTGACAGAACGTTTTAAAGATCCAAAGCAGGGATGAGCTTGGGCATGATTAAAGACCTACGAGGGCCATACCAAATAACTCCAAACTAAGACTCATCTTTGCACCACTTAAGCCATCCGCTCAATCAGCTGTTTTTTATTCTGCAGTTCAATTTGCATCGATTGAACTATACCTCTGAACTCTGGTGAAATATCAACATGATTTGCTAATTCGCCCCAAAACTGCTCAGCCATGGCATAAGCTTGACGCCAGTGCTTACCCTGGGCTTCCGCGGTAACAGATAAGGTATGAGTAGAGGCCATAGCACCACTTCGTAAAGGCGCAAATGCCATCGGCAGCATATCGTATACAGGCGCCAATGAAAGTGACATGTCTTTTGACAAATAAAACGACAGGTTACCTGTGTGCATATCTGTGTTGGCAATCAAACGACCAAAACACCAAATCACAGTGATAGCCTCCGCATCTGCCGCACTGATGCGTTTATCCTGCAACAAATACTGCGCTATGACAGGCCATTCTGCTGGCTTCCCAACAAATTGCATGTCCACCATACGCAAGGAAACTAAACCTTTGCGGCCTAACACACCTATGCGATCAAACCGCTCACAACTTAAAAAAGTACGCTGTTCACGCCTGATGATTGTTGAGTGGGTAGCCGTGATCCCAGATCCCGCCAAGGTTTTTAAAGCAAGGTATTCCGCAAGCAACAAATCAGCCCAGCGCTGGCTGTTCGCATTGACTACTGGTTCTGTGAACTTCACCAACCTATGCTTGCCATCGACATAAGCACAGAACTTAGGTTGCTCTCCACCGGCGGAAGAACCAACCACTTCTCCAGCCATCGCATCCGCTGCCAGTCTGTTAAAGTCATCTTCTGATAAAGCGACGGGTTCATGCTGTAGCCATTCCTGATAACTCAATTGGCCAATCAACAGGTTTCCCGGCGAATCGCCTTTTGCATGCAACAGTGCCTGAAAAATATCCTGATCTTTCCAGTAATCAATATCATCAGTAACTACTATCCCCCTCTTAAACAGAGCCTTGGCCAGATTTCGACCCAGAAAGCCCTGAGGGCGCAAGTCTTGTAACCACCAAGGTAAATCGTCGTAATAAACATAATCGACATCGCCAGATGTTTTCACAACATAGCCATTGGGCATCACTGCGACCATAGTGCCAAAATGTTCGGCATGGCCTGCTTCACTGACACGATAAAGTGCAGTGTCGGAATCATAGCCCCGGCGCAGATAATAACGGGTAGAGCGAGCGCGGCCTGTCGCAACTAGTTTTGTTTCAAGCAGTTTTAGTTGACGAGTCACAGTTGAGCGATCGCAATCACAAAAGCTGGCAAGCTCAGTTGAACTGGCGGGATTACGTCGCAAGAACTCAAAAATTGCATCAATAACTGAACTAGCCATGGCAGTATAATTCTCTTATTTTCAATCAACTATAAGAGCTTAACATAATTATTGCATCAATTCTTGCACCAAAATTTGCATCAATTTTTGCTTACATTTCCAGCAGGTCACTTGGGGCAATATATAACACTGAGAACTGATTAAGACTTCTAATCTCTCGTGTATTTGGCGGCTGGTTTAATCACTGATTTCAATATGAGTAACTCGAGCACGCCTTACTTTCAGGCTGCTTCTCATTCTTTCTTTTAGGTACTGCAACATGAGTGGTGATTTTTGAAACCGACGTCGAGTAGACGGTTAATTTTCAATGTGGCATAAATTTTTGATCGCCTGTAGATTTTGTATATTTTATCGGAATTAAATGGTGTTTTATCCTAGAACAAAACTATTCATAAACCTCATAGAAACAACCTAAATCACTGTTATTATTATATAAATATACAACTTCATTCCCATCTTGCCCCCCGAAGGCAGAGGTCTCAGGTTCAAGTCCTGATTGTTTGCGGTCCCCTAAGGTTCAAACCTTCGTCAACCACCAGTTGACCAACACAACTGTGAACATTTGTTAAAGCAAGGATAAAGGGTACAAAGATTGCTTCAAATCAGCAGCGTATTTAACAGGAGCTGATGATGAATATTTTAGGCGGAGTCCCCCCAAGGAATCAGATAGAGAAACTGTCACATTACTTAACTCAGGGCACAGATTTAAAGACGACCGAGAGCAAGGCGAAAGATACTCCAAGCTCAGTAGTCACCTTATCGGATAAGGCGCTAAAAGCATCAGCATCAGGGGCATCTGCAAAAGACATAAGAATTCCTGATGGTTTTGGTTCAACGTCACACAGAATACCACCACAACCCTCAAGCGCTTTGGAGGAGATGGTGTATGGGCGCGGAGGACAAACAATTGACTTCACGACCTTGCCACCGCGCTGGCCAGCGGACAATAAGGTGTTGGATTATCAAACCTGGCTGAACTACGAAAAAGAAATAGATAAACAAACCAATGATCGCATTGAAATTTATGAGCGCGCTATCGAAGCGGGTTTGTCAAAAGAAGAAATCATTGAGCAAATAAAAAGTTACAACAACAAATTGCATCCGAGATATTTTCATAACTCCTCAGTCGCTGAACGACCCGGTGATATTGAAAGGGAATTATACAAAACACCACCTAAAGGCAGTTTCACACCAGACATTATGGTTCAACGTCAGGCCGACTACGAGACCATGGTCTATTCCATGACGAGCCTTGTCAAAGAGATGGAGAAATAAGCGGGATAAAACTGAGGGCCACTTTTAAAGCTGGCCCTTTACTATCAGCTAACAACTTAGCCTGGATACTTCTCCGCCCGCAACGCCTCAGCCCGAACAGCACGCTGCGCATCAGCCTCAACCTGCCAGCCGTGCAGATTGTCTTTAATCAGCTGACACAACGCGTCGATATGTGCAGGTTCTGCATTCAGTGCTGTGATGTACTCATAACGCTCACCACCGGCGTGCAAGAAATACTCTTTATTTTCTTCGCCAATTTCTTCAATGGTTTCCAGGCAATCGGCAGCAAAACCAGGGCAAAATACCTGAACACTTTTTACGCCTTGAGCTGGCAGCGCCTTTAAGGTTTCGTCTGTGTAAGGTTTGAGCCATTCCTCGCGGCCAAAACGCGACTGGAAAGTGGTCAGGTACTGATCTTTACTCAGCCCCAACTCTTCGGCTATTAAGCGCGAGGTTTTGTAGCACTCACAGTGATACGGGTCACCATTGAGTAAATACCGCTTTGGAATACCATGATAAGACAACATCAGTTTGTCGGCCTGGCCATGTTGTTGCCAGTGCTGGCGAATTTTTTCCGCAGCAGCACGAATAAAAGGTGCGTAGTCAGGGTAATGTGAGATAAAACGTAAATCAGGTAACCAGCGCCGACGCATAAAGTTAGCGGCCAGCTCATCGAAGGTCGAAGCTGAAGTAGAGCCCGAATACTGTGGATACAACGGCAACACCAATAACTTACGCACGCCCTGCGCAAACATTTTGTCCAGCACTGTATCAAAACTTGGGTTGCCATAACGCATGGCAAAATCAACTACTACATTCTGCACACCTTGCTGCTGCAACTGAGCAGCAATAGCATCACTTTGCGCTTGCGTATTAAACAGCAGCGGCGAGCCTTTTTCGGTAAAGACTGTGGCATAAGCTTTGGCTGAACGACGGGGACGGATTTGCAAAATCACGCAGTTTAAGATCAGCCACCACAATAAACGTGGCACTTCCACTACGCGAGGGTCTGATAAAAACTGCTTCAGGTAACGCTTCAGCGCCTTAGGTGTTGGCTCATCAGGCGTACCTAAGTTGGTCAGTAAAATACCAATCTTGTCGTTTTGCTTGTGGTCGTAGTTCGGGGTATTGATATAACGCATCGCAAATCCATGACTCTTCCGGCTAAGTGGCCTTAGTTTACGCCAATTCAACGGAAAAGGTTTACCAGAAAAATCAGCCGGATAGAGATTTTTTCAGGATCTGCTCGCAGCAATGCGCAAGAGCCTGAACCTCAGGCTCTTTCAGACGTTGTAGTCAGCTCAAACTGACTGGTCAGGCTAATTTGCTGCTGTTGTGCGGATGTCTCCAGTCCTTGCTGCAGTACGTCGGCTATCCGGACAGAGTCTGCAATAGAGTCGACACAAATCCAGCAGTTTCTCTGCTTCTGCTTACCCAGATACAAAGCCGCGTCCGCCAATTGCACTAAATTGCCCCAGTCCAGCTTCTGCTGGCCTGCCTCGACGCAAGGATAAACAGACACCCCAATGGTGCAACTAACATCAAGCTGCTGCTGTGCTGCAACCACAAAAGGCTGCTGACAAATCACTTGTCGGATCCGTTCAGCCATCTGATGTGGATCTGAAGCTTGCTCGGTTCGGGCTACTAACAAAAACTCCTCACCTCCCCAGCGGATCAATAAATCAGTGTCACGGATCACGGTAGTGATGCGTTTAGAGAATTCAATCAGAACTTCATCACCTGACTGATGGCCATAGAGATCGTTGATTTTCTTGAAAAAATCAATATCAAATAGAAAAAATGCCAGGGTCGTTGGCCGTCCTTGCTGCTGGCAGCGCCGGACAAAACTTAGCTCCCGTTCAATATTCTGTTCAAAGTAACGCCTGTTATGTAAGCCGGTTAAACCATCACGTACGCTGAGCAACTTATACTGCCGCGCCAGTTTACGTTTTTGCCCAAGCTGGATAGCCACAGCCAGGATCACCAGCACTAAAATCAGCATGGTCGCCATAGTGAGCAGCGTCTGACTCTGGCGTTTTTCCTGCTCGACTTTTTTCAGTGACAGCTCTGTTTCCAACAGTTCAGTTTTGAGATCAGATTCCAGTTCTAACCGACTTAACTCGGTATGCGACGCGGCCTGAGACGAACTTTGTTTCAGTTGTGACTCCAAAGTGCTGACAAATAAGCCATGCAGCTTTTCCAGCCCCAGCAACCGCCACTCCGGCTCTGACATAGCCGCCAGTCGTTTATAAATATCCAGCCGCACCTCCAAAGGTGCTTGCGCATCCAACTGCTGGCACAGCTTTAGCTCACCGCTGTGGCCTGTTTTCATCTGCACTAACTGCAGGTAACAGTCCAGATAATCTGAGTCAATTTCGCTACTGTTTGTTGCCGTTTCTGCCTTAGCAACAAAGTCTGCGGCCTTGTCTTTTTGGCCTAGTTCAGCCGCAGACAAAGCAGAAAACACCAAAGCAGAACGCCATACCTCGGTATGCTCAGGCTTCACTTTGCCAAACCAGTCGAGCGCTTGCTGATAATCAAATAAATGCAACGCATAAGCCACGCCGACATTATGCTGAGTTAAACCAATGATTTGGCTGACATAGTCTAAATCCATAGCATTAGATTTTTGCTGAACTAACTGCTCCAGTCGCTCTAGAGTCGCTTTTTGTAACTGCACTCCTTTTTCAATATACCTCTGATCGCCGTGCATCACATACAAAGCGGCAGTATTTAACATCACATCATTTAAAGCTTCAGGACTGGCCTGGTTAGCCAAAGACAAGGCCACCCCGTAGCTACGAAAGGCACTGGCAATATCACCATGCTCAGATTGCTTCCAGGCCATACCCGACAACACCTGCGTCGCCAAATCTATGTTGGCGGCAGCTATTGCATCGTCGTATAAAGCCATCAAATCACGCATATTGCTGTCGTAGTCCAGACCATTGGCCGAGGTGCAAATAAATCGGTAATCCAAATCAAAAGCCTGAGGTGGGGTTTGGGCGCAAGCCTGCCGTAATGGCTCATTGGCGTAGGCAGAAAAATGCTGAAATCCAAGGCTGCTGCCTAACTGATAACGCCGCGCAGCATCGGAGGCTTGCGCCAGTTGCTGTTGCAACCAGGCAATACGCTCAGCGTAAGGCCTGTCGTAAAAATCATCCGGATACTTAGGTTGCTGCTTTAGCTGAGCTTCCGTTATCTCAGTGCTGTTTGCAGCCGCGACAGAGCTCAGCACAAAAGCCAGTAACGAACCAAGCAAAAGTATTGTTTTTACTGCAATTGTTACCATCAGATGGGTCTTTGGATTAAAGTTTCCAAGAGTGTAGCAGGAGCAGCACCTTTAGGTCGATAAAACAGCAAAACAGAGATTATCTGGGTGATTTAAGACGAAATGCATCATTTGATGATGAAAGCAGAATGCTCTGATGTGAGTAATGGATACTCCTTTGGATGGTTTTGTCATTTGTAAAAACCCGCCGAAGCGGGTTGAGATTACTATAGAGCTACCGATTTGCGTCTGGCAGGGAATTCAGCCATTGCATAATTTCCTCTGGAGAACAACCAAGCAAAGAGCCTCCAGTAATATCTACCAATAAAACAACGATGGTCACCACGGTAGCAAATTGCTTAATCAAACGATCTAGCTGGGCACTCAAAGAGCTCAAATGGGTTAACAAGTTAGCAAGTGATCCGTTTACGGTCCGACGCCAGGATTTTAGCCTGCTTAAATATCTGTCAGTGGGAATCGAAGATTCGATACTTTCTGTCTTATCTCTGGTGTTCACTCCAGAATCGCCCTCAAGATCTTTGCTCAATCCCTCCTTTTCAGATTTATTTACTGCGGCGTTTTGCCCTCGCAATTTTTTGATGCTTGCCTTTAGACTTACTTCAAATGTGAACTTAAAAATTGTCACCTTTACCTCCTGTTACGTTTTAGGTGACCCCTATAATTTCACAGAAAAATATTCGCGCAACAAATGGTTCGTGCAGATTTCGAATCCTAAATGATCAGTTTTCAGCTCCTGTTTTACGGCTATTTTTTAGCCTAAAAACACATCTGAAAAACAAAATCTGCACGAACCAAAAGTTGCGCGGTTTTAAATTTGTGGTAGGAGGTATTTTCAGAGTACGCGAAGGCATAACTTAAGCCGCAAATAGCAGCGATTCAGAACCCATAAAAGTCGCGATGAAACTCCAAATAGCCAGCAGTCTTTGGATGAACCCTGTGCAGCTTTTTCCCTTCTAGCTTCCAATCCTCTACAAGATGCTCAGACAACTCAGTGGACAGCATAAGCGCACCGCTACCAGAGAATGAGATAAATCCTTGGTCAAACAACTTGTCGTAATGTGGCGCCAGTAACAGGCCGTTGTACACATCCAGCTTTTCTTCGCCGTTTGATTTTGACCAAGGCTTTATATGACTGGCTATCAGGATACTTGGCTGAGTATCGTCAATGCCTGAAAGGCAACAACGATAGTCATGAGCTAGCCTTACCTGCTCACTGAAAAACTCGTGACCAACCCGAGTTTTGCCATAACGAGCCCTATCCTCACCTACTTTGCGATATGACAAAGGCGAAATCACAGCTTCATTTTGTTGATCCAAAATAGCTATGTGAAAGCGGTCCTGAACCGAGAGATCGCGCTCAAAAAACAGTAAGTCGCCAATCTGAACCCCAAACTTAGCAAACTGATGCTTGATTTGGGCGAGGAACAACCTATGTCGCCCCTGCTTCTTGGATAACGTGCAGGAAAATAGTGTTCCTGAAATACTAAATTCCAGAGTTTTCTCTTGCTGCTCATCAAGCAATTGACCTGTAAAAAACGGCACAACATCCATTGGGATGCCTGTGCTTCCCTCGAGCAACAGCGTTTTATCTACAGTTTTAACCGCACATATCTCATTACGGACTTCCCACGAATAGGATTTTAAAGACATCGCTGCTATCCTTTGCGCTATAAATCATCGAACCAACTATAACCCTATGTTTGTTAAATACAATCGGTAATGTGCTGTTCATATTTTTGAAGATAAACGCTTTTAGAAACACACGTTAATGACGTCATTCAGTCATTATGCTGTCTGATCTGATCCGGCACTTCAACGATTGGCAGGTTGCGGTATAACGTAGCGTGAGAGTCAAGAGATTTTTGCACAAAGCCACCTTACAACACCCGCCAACTGTAACCACAACTTTCACAACCGACCAGATACTTATCCGCGTCTTTATGTACTTTGGTAAACTGGCTATGACATTGAGTACAGGGCTGTTTTAGTGCTGTGTTTTTGCTGCAAATATGGCATTTCAAATAGTAACCATAGCGGCCTGCATGCACCGACAATTGATCCCAGCTTTGGCTGTGTTTACATAAACCGTTGACCAAAGGTTCGGTGTGGCTTGCAGCAGTTTTAATTGGTTCTGCCGGGTTAGACTTCGTTTTATCTTTTACTTGCCATAGATCCACAGTCTGGACATCAACCTCTTTAGTGGCGCTTTTAGGCTGTGGCTGAACTGTGCGCACCAGATCTTGTTCTTCCGGCCTTAATTTCAGGTGTTCAGTGAGCAGAAAACTGCAAATGGAGTCGAGTTCCTCAGAGTTAAAAGCTGGTCTGGTATCAAACACACGTAAAGCTGTGGGCAGGAGTTTTGGCAAACGCATTAGGTCTTTTAGCGCATCAGCGATAAACTCGGTTTTAACAAGTTTAGTTGCTACATCTTTTGGCGCTTTGGAGCGATCGATAATAGCGTTGCTGGAAATAGCGCAAAGCACGTGATAACAACGGCCACCTAAACCTTGTTGAATACCCAGAATGCGGCCTAGTATCTTTTTATCGTTATTGGTAAGCACTTCCTGCAATACTCTAAGTTGCAGTTGAGCTTGTTTGATAGGAGATGGCATCCCCTGCCATTGCTGGCGATAGCTGCGTGACCATTCGGCCTGCGCATTCACACGCACTTCGCCTTTAATGCTTTTAGATTCAATCACAATAAAACCGAAGGTATAGACAATAAGGTGATCAATTTGGGCGAATTCGCCGTCGTAACACAGCTGCAGGTCATGAAACACTCTCACCCTGTCTTCGTCTTTAAAAGCACGACGCAGGTAAAAAGCTACATCCTGTTCTTGCTGATCTCCAGCTTTCTGACGCATGCCAGCGGCGGCTTTTTGCAATTTGTCTTTTACAATCATCCTGATTTACCACAACATCCATGATTCAAAGAGAACCTATAACAGAAACGCCTGAATTTCAATCCCGAAAATCAATCCATACACTTTGGCTATAGCAGCCACTCCCCCACCTGCAACCGCTGTTTTACCCCAAATACCAAAAACTGTAAGGCCTCGAATACTTGTTCAAAGTCGTGGTTTTGATTGCTTAAACCCGGCAAAGATAAGTTTGCTTCGGTGAAAAAGCGGCGTTGTTCGGCTGTCGTGCTGTTAGCTTGTTGCCACCAGTTATTAATGCGGCCACGGCTGTGGTGCAGTAAATCACGGCCTGGCAGGCGATCGCTTTTGCTGCGGTTTTCTGTCGCTGTGCAGGGCAATAAATTCCACTGATCGTTATTGGGCCAGTAGGAAAACGGCAGGCAGTGATCTATATCGAATTGCTTCAGTGTGCTGCCACTCCAAACCGACAGCACTTGCTCGCCTTGTTGTTGCAGCTTGGTTACTTTGTCGCGCACTGCTGCAGTTTCGCGTTTTTGTTCCAGCCATTGCAGGCTTAAATAGTAGGTTTCAAGCGGCAGCGCCTGTGCTTTATTCAACTGATATTTGGCCATTTCATCCACCCATTGCCGGGTTAATAAAGGCTCAATCCAGCAGCCGTAGTGGCGCAAGCAGTGCCAGAGTTTGTCCTGATGAATCACAAAATGGCCAAAGCTAGCGAGGAAATCCTTGTCGATCAGCACAGAATCAGTTATCACACGGCGTTTTTTCTCTATCGCAAACAGCGGATTATCCACTGTTTTCTGGTAGATAAAAGTGACAGGGCCTTGCTGAATAGTGTCGATGCAATGACTAAACAACTTTTGCAGCGCTTTGGCATCAGGGCCGGTAAATAGAGCGCCTATGGCAAAATCGTCTGCGGTTAAATGCGTTAGTGAATCCCAGCCATCGGCTTTTTGAAACCCTAACCGCTTGGCCGGATCTGAGTTTTGTTGCAGGTTATAGCCATCGAGTAAGCGCTTAAATTGCCTGATCCAATACAGCACCACTGAGCCGACAGGCAAGATAATTTGCTGACTGCTGCTATCGAGCACTGCGCCCGGATGCGCATCGGCAATACGCACCAAAGTTCGTAGCAGCGCCAGTTTGTAAGTAGAGGATTTGGACGAATTTAAAATGATATGCCGCACCTGGCTTAAGCTGCCGCTGCCATCGTCCGGCAAAGTACAAACCACAGTCTGCCACTGCACATCTTCACGCCCCATCCCATCAGCGCTTTGTTGCTGGTAAGTCAACTCAAGCGCATGCTGTACGCACAACTGCTCTATGCTGTGAATATCGACAGGATAAGCCGCGCGGCCATCGGTAAAATTGCCGTGGCGCAGGCTGATGACTAAGCGGCCTCCGGCTTTTAACAGATTAGATAATTTACGAAAACTACGCTGTTGTTCGGCTGGAGTCAGGTGCATCCAAACGGCACTGACTAAAATCAGGTCAAACTTTAACCCCAGTTGCAGCACAGTTTTTAGCTCCGGCAAGCGGTCATCCAGCCAGTGCACTGCTTTGTGTTGGGCACCATCTAAAGTCCCCGTCAGTTGCAGCCCTAACTCACGTAAAGCTTTGGCAGGTTCCACCGCAAACACTTCACAGCCTTGTTGCGCCAGCCAGCGTGCATCGCGGCCGCTGCCTGCACCAATATCCAGCACCAGAGCATCGGCTGCGGGCCAGAAACTGCGCCAGCTTTGATGCACCTCTTCAGGCTTTAATGCATTGTATTGACTGGCAAAACCTTCAGCGACCTGATGATAAATATCGATAGTACTGCTCATGCCTAAGCTTGGATCCTTGTCTATGGCTGACGTCAGAATAAAGCCACTATTACAAAGCTGTTACTGAAAGCCAAGCCCCAAAATCAGATGACTGATCCAGCGTGGTCACTCCCCATCAATATCCCGCCACACCAGCCTGTTGCGGCCCTGGTTTTTTGCTTCGTACAACAGAATATCTGCGCCTTTGTATAGCTGCTCAAAACTGGCTTTGGCTGAAACAGCCAGACCAACGCTGACGGTTACGTTGATACCCTGTATTTTTTCAGCCCGAAGTAGCGTCAGTACTCTTTCGGCAAAGAGGATGGGGGATTCATGGCTTTGATTCAGCGTGATAATAGCAAACTCTTCGCCGCCAATCCGGGCCAGAACGTCGTTCTCTCTGCTGTTTTTCGCAAGCAGCTGCCCCACTTTATGCAGTACTTCGTCGCCAACATCGTGGCCATGCTGGTCGTTGATTTGTTTAAAGTTGTCTATGTCGATCATAAAGAAGGCATAGGACATTTTATGACGTAGCCCCTGTTTGAGCAGAGTCGTAGCTCTGGAAACAAAAGCTCTGCGGTTCAGCAAACCTGTCAGTTCGTCGGTTTGTGACAAAACCTCCAGCTTTTCGGCGCGCTGTTCTAAATCATTTCGCAGGTTCACCAGTTCCTGATACAAGCTATCGCGCTGTTGTGCTGTGCTGATTACCCAGTAAAGCAATTTGCGCTCACCTTCAACAACACGGGCATTCACCAGCACTGGCAAAGGCTCAGCAGCCGTCATCTGAAGGCTTAACTGAATTTCGGTGCAATAGCCCTGATGCAGCAGCATAGGCATGACAAAACTTTCGATAATAATTTTAGACGCCGCAGTAAAAACTAAACCAATACGGGCACCAGTTTGAGGTTGTTGCTGACTGATTTGATAGAAATACCGGTTCGCAAACAGAATTTCGCGATCATCCAAGGTAGTGACCACTAAACCAGCAGGGAAATCGTCCAAGGCAAATTCAGTCTTCATACTGCGCTTTTACCTTGTTGTAAGGACTGCATGAAGTGTTGAATATGCTCTGCAACCTGCTTTGGATGCGTCATATGTAAACAATGGCCTTTTGCCTGTACCACCTGTAACTGACTGTGTGGCAGGTGTTTTTGCATGTATTGGCCAATAAACAAAGAGGCCAGAGCGTCGGTTTGGCTTTGCAGCAACAACACAGGGTGAGTATTCAGTGGCAATAAAGCACGGTAGTCGGAGAAAAAAGTCGCCTTGGCAAAATTTTTGGCGGTAATAGGATTGGTGCTGCAAAAGCTTTCACTGAGCTCCCGAGCAACAAAGTCTGTCTCGGCATTACCAGCGACTAAAGGTGCAAGATACTGCGCCCAGCCGATATAGTTTTTATCCATCAGATCAATCAGCTCTGTTAAATCGCTCTGATTAAAACCACCCAGATAATCTGGTGGATGATTCAAAAAACAAGGCGACGGGCAGACCATCACCAGACTGTGAATGCGCTCTGGAATTTGTCGGGCGGCAATTAAGCTAATCATACTGCTGACTGAATGGCCAACCAGCACTACATTGCGTAAATCCAGCCTGGTGCAGATATCGACGATGTCCTGGGCATACCCTTCCAGATCGGCGTACTTTTGTCTGGAATACGCAGCAAGGTTAGAGCCCCCCGACCCCACATAATCAAACAGCACTATTTTGTAGTGACTGCTCAGCTCTGGGGTTAGAAAACGCCACATCAGTTGGTTACAACCAAAACCATGCGCCATCAACATCACCTGCTGACCAGAGCCTATTATCTGAACATTGTTTCTCTGGATGACGTCGTCATTGGCAGGCATAAAAAACTCCATGTCGTGCATGCTTAAATGGCATTGATCTGGTCCGGGACAATGCGCGGGCAAATACAGCCATAGAATATGGCCAGACAAATTACTCCTTTAGTATGGTAAAAAAAAGATATACAAAACAGTCATTTGTCCTGTAAGTAGCTGTTTTCGGCTGATCTGACTTTTCTGTGGCAGGGCCTTTTAATGCCTTGCACTGTGGTGTTGGGTCTGGAGTTAACACTGTAACGCCAGGTTATTTATGCGTTCGTGTAAGTTTGCTGCCTACCCCAACAAAAAATAGCGGAATAACCACGAACGCATTTATTTTGAATAATTCAGGCGACCATCCTTTCATCATATTCAGGAATAAAAATCCTCACTTGAAGCAAGCCCTTGGCGATGCTAGGCTAGTGTTATCTATTAACACAGCAGTAGTTATTTATGGCCAGAACAACGAGCATTACTATAGGTTCTCAACTGGATGATTTTGTAGGAAAACTGATCGAATCCGGGCGATATGGTTCAACTAGTGAAGTTGTGCGGTCAGCCTTGCGCTTGCTGGAACAGCAAGAAAATCAGATAACGGCACTGAGAAATGCTATTGAAGCTGGTGAGAAGAGCGGAGAAAGTGATCTGAGTCTGCAAGACATAGCCGCAGAGCTAAAACGGAAACACAATGTATAAACTGTCTAAGCTTGCTGTGGAAGATTTCACGGCTATCTACGAATATACATTGCTTAACTTTGGTGTTCGTCAGGCAGACCTATACACCAGCCAACTGGAAAACACCTTTAACCTTCTGTACAGTTCTCCACTTATGGGCCATGACTGCCCGGAAATAGCCGTTGGGGTGCGTCGGCATGATCACCAACGGCACGCCATTTTTTACCGAAAACGTGCAAAAGATATTTTTGTCATCAGAATACTGCATCAACAGATGGAACCTCTGAAGTATTTCTTCGAGCTATAGCCGTTATTTTACCCACAAAGCCATCAAAGCGCCGATTCAGTTCACCCAGACTTTCTGTTAAACTCCACCGCGCCTTTTTTCAGCCACAGAAGAAGTGAAGATGACTCTTGCAACTCAGGTCCTGGCGGTCAATGACGACTTGCCTATTCGTACAGATTTACCTGTTCATTCAGGTAAAGTTCGCAGTGTGTATTGGCTGACTGCAGCTGACAGCGCGCGGTTGATCCGGGAAAAAAATTACCCTGTAGCAGCAGACACGCCGCTGGCCATTATGGTGATCAGCGACCGCATCAGTGCTTTTGACTGCATCTGGCATGGCGAAAATGGTTTAAATGGTGTGCCTGGCAAAGGTGCGGCCTTAAACGCTATATCGAATCACTGGTTTGCTTTGTTTAAACAACATGGCCTGGCTGACAGCCATATTCTGGATATTCCGCACCCTCTGGTGTGGATAGTACAAAAAGCCCGTCCGCTGAAAATTGAAGCCATAGCCCGTCAGTACATTACCGGCTCTATGTGGCGAGCTTACAGCAAAGGCGAACGTGAATTCTGTGGTATTACCCTGCCTGAAGGCCTGCAAAAAGATCAAAAACTGCCAGAGATTTTAATTACTCCGTCCACCAAGGGTATTTTGACTGGCCTGGAAGGTGTACCGGAAGCAGACGATGTAAACATTTCCCGCGCTGATATTGAACGTCATAGCGCTGCTTTTGGTTTTGAACAGTTATCTGATATTAGCCTTTATGAAACTCTGTTAAAACAAGGTTTTGGCGTGATAAGCGACGCTCTGGCTGCACTGGATCAGATGTTCGTCGATACCAAGTTTGAATTTGGTTATGTCAACGACGCCAATGGCCAAAGCAAACTGATTTATATGGACGAAGTGGGCACACCTGACAGCTCACGGATTTGGGATGGCGCCAGCTGGCGCAACGGCAGCATTGTCGAGCAATCAAAAGAAGGCTTCCGTCAGTGGCTTTTGAGCAACTTCCCTGATCCGGATATTTTATTGAACAAAGACCGGATGCCAGAGCGCGCAGCGCTGGCCCGCGACAACGCTTTGCCAACTGACGTAATGATGGATATTTCACGCACTTACCTTGGCATAGCGGAAAAAGTTACAGGCCGTAAAATTGAGTTAGCAGCTAATCCTAAAGCCGAAATAATTGAGGTGTTAGGCCGCGATTATGGTTTGATAGCGGAATAGCTGTAAGACCTTGACGCCATAGCCAAAGTAATTGGAGTTGCAGCGCGACGACAAGTAAGCGAATCCTCAGGAGCATAGGCCACTATGCGACTGAGGTGAGCGCCATAGTCAACAAAGCTGCAGCTTCAAGTACGAAGGCTATGTTGCAATGCCAGTCTCATGACTGGCATTGTTGTATCTGAAGCAGCCAAAACAGTGTATTTAATGGAGATACCGATGATCCGCCAGGCAACCCAAGCCGATGCTGCAGCTATTGCAGCCATTTATAACCACTATGTGCTCAATACCGTCATCACTTTTGAAGAGCAGGCTGTTAGCACTTCACAAATGGCTGAACGCATTGAGCAGGTAAAAGCAGATGGCTTGCCCTGGTTGGTACTGGAGCAAAACAGTGAAGTGCTGGGTTATGCCTATGCGACCAAGTGGCGGGTACGCTCGGCCTATCGATTTTCAGCAGAAAGCACTGTGTATGTTAAAGATGGCATAACAGCTCGTGGCATTGGCAGTCAGTTGTATCAGCAGTTACTGACTGAGCTTAAAGCTTTAGGTTTGCATCTGGTCATTGGCGGTATCACTTTGCCGAATGACAAAAGCGTAGCGCTACATGAAAAGTTTGGCTTTGAAAAATGCGGCCACTTTCAACAAGTTGGCTTTAAGTTTGAGCAGTGGCGCGATGTGGGCTACTGGCAGAAGTTGCTTTAGTAGCCCACCTAAAATCCTCAGGTGAAGCAGCAGAAAATATTAATCTTTTACATCTGCCGCTATTTTCTTTAACAGCGCCTGTGTCGACCAGTCCAACTCGTTATGAGCTAAAGCCGGAGTATAATACTGACCATTGGCTCTGGGTCTGTTGACATACACCTTGTTTGGAATAATCACCTTAGCTAAACCTGAAGATACGGGCTGAACCCTGACGTCCATATAAGTGGAATCCGCACTGCTGGTTGCGCCAGCAAGCTTAGTATTTTCAAATAAGGTAAATACATCCACCGCATCCAGACAAGCACTGGCACACTGGCCTGGCATAATGACATAAACAGGGGTCTGCAGAGCAGGCAGAACAACAGGCTGCGCCGCTTGAGCTGGTGTCTCATCAGTGTTGTTCCCATCCCCTTCAACGTAAAATGCCTTACCAGAATCCAGCGACTTTTGCATGCCCTGCCCTACAGCTTGTATCCAGGGTAATGATTCTGTTTGGCCTTGCTCTTTCAGTACATCGTATAAAGATTTCACGTAGTCGGTATTGCCACGGGACGCAAACCACCAGACTTCAGTGCGGCCGAACAAGGCAGTGCGCAGCGGTTCTACCCGCTCTTTGCCCCATAAAAGCTCTGCGATCTGTCTGCTCCAGTAAGAAGAACCTCCCTGATTATGGCGCAAGTCCAGCACTATGGCTTTAGCTTCCAGCAAAGCTGGCCTCTGTTGCTCAAGGCTTATGAACAAGCTTTCATACTGTTTGATTTCGTCCGGTTCAGGACTAAAAGTTGGCATCGCAATCCAGGCTATATCCTTCTGCTGCCAGCTTAAACCTATAGGCAGCGTGTCGCCGTTGTAAGCGGCTTCTACGTGCTGCATGGCCGATCCAGGGCGGTCCGCCCAGTTTAATCTGACTTCAACCACTTGATGATCGGCTTTTACAAACTGGCAGTGCTTTAAAGGCTGATTAAACGGATTACCATCGTCCAGCATCAATCTGCTGCCATAAGACCACCAGTGCCCAGGCTGCCCCACCTGGCCTGCATAAGCAAAAACCCTGTCTTTCATCAGTTGTTCCACTGGCTTGCCATCACAGGAGACAATTTGCATTCCTGCAACCACACCGGACTGTTCGCTGTGATACACCCACAAGGCGTTTCCACGCCATACGGCATTAAATCCAGGCCAGCGTCTTATAGGTTTCACTGAGTCGGGTAACACAGCAAAAGCACCAGCATGACCATCCTGTAAACTGGCACTGAAACGGTCAATCACAGCTTCGTAACCATAGACACTGTTCACTTGCGGCACCAGCAGCAGCGCATTGGTTTTGGCGTGCAACAACTGACGGTGAAAGTTTGGATTCTGCGCATCAGCCATACCCGGATGGTTTTCAGCTGTAATTTGATAAGCCGCTTCAATATCCTGCAACGCAAGTTCAGCCCAGCCCTGAGCTGTCGCAGGCAGCACTACTTGTG
Source organism: Rheinheimera sp. KL1 (assembly GCF_001275035.1). NCBI lineage: Bacteria > Pseudomonadati > Pseudomonadota > Gammaproteobacteria > Chromatiales > Chromatiaceae > Rheinheimera > Rheinheimera sp. KL1. The sequence continues at coordinate 106,615 of NZ_LAMX01000015.1, read as the reverse complement.
GTTCAGCCGCCTTAAGACCAAAAGGTAATGCAGCAGTACAAAGGGCCACTGCCACTGCAAAAACTGCCGTATTTCTAACACAATCCATGAGTTACCTTATTGTAAATAAAAGAAAAACCTTAACCTAAGAGCTTTCAGGCATCAAGCTGGTTTTCTATACTCCTGCTTTATCCCCATCAGGAAATGTTAGCTTTTATCTGCAAAGGTAAAGTTAAGTTTATCTCTGAACCCTGCTCTACCCAGCGCCGTCATAGTCCATGAACTCAAAAGCAGAGGAGCAGACCGCCATGAAGAATGCAGTATCAAAGAACCCGTCCAGACGACGTTTTATTAAACAGCTTGGACTAGGCCTGGCCAGTATTCCTTTAATTGGTTTAGTGGCTTGTGGTGGTGACTCTGACAGCACTGAAACAGCCAGCAACGACACAGGTTCCTCTGATAGCGGTGGTTCAACTGGGGGTTCAACAGGCAGCAGCACCAGTTGGGCCAGTGGAGGTACTGCCGCTATGACAGCAAATTTCCCGGACGACAGCCTGTTTACGCTCGGCACAGCCTGTACAGTCGCTTTAACCAAAAACTTAACCGAAGGCCCTTGTTACTTCACAGCAGATACGCTGGATGATATTTCTGAAGAACAAACTGGCTTGCCTATGCAGCTATGTTTAAGAGTTATAGATACCAGTTGTAATCCGCTGTCCGGACTGGAAGTAGAAGTATGGCATTGTGATGTTGAAGGTATTTATTCGGGAGATACCAGTGGCAGCAGCGACAGCAGCGGTTTTTCCAGCTCCTTTTGTACTGGCAATGAAAGCGAAGCCTTGCGTTCCAAATGGTTCAGAGGCACACAAATTACCGACAGCAGCGGCAGAGTCAATTTTAAATCCTGCTTCCCTGGTTGGTACTCAGGCCGCACTATTCATATTCACTTCAGAGTACGCAATAACAATAACGATGAAGTGGTATCGCAGTTTTGTTTCCCTGATGCCTTTACTGCAGAAATTTGTACCACTCATGCCGACTACAGCAGCCGCGGTATTCAGGACACCACATTAAGCACTAGTCGCGACACCGTCTTTGGCAGTAGCTACGATGAATTTTTGTTTGATTATCAGCAAAACTCTGACGGCTCTTTGTTGGCCTATAAAACCATTCAGATCAGCTAGAGAATAAGGTCGGGCATGGTGTTGCACCGGCCCGGCTTAGAATTCCATATCTGAAACAGAGTTCTGCGTTTTTCTGCACTTTATTATTCCATATTGGCCTTTTTACACCACTCTGGGTATGGTAGTACCATTGCATTGATGAACCGGACCATAACAATGAAAGGCTCTATCCCTCTGATTTTTTTTGCGTTATCAGCCTTAATGACTCCAGTAGCGTTCTCTGAGGAAATAATTTCTTCAGAGCCCGGATTAACAGCCTTATGGCACAGCAAAGATTTACGGGTGCCAGAATCTGTGCTTTGGTATCAGCAGCAAACTAACGGAAATACTGACCGCTTGTTGTTTGTATCAGAAATTGATGGCCAGGGCAGCGCAGCAGATGGCATGGGCGGTATCGCCGTTTTAAATACTGACGGCAGTGTCCGGAACAAAGATTGGTTGCGTGGCTTAAATGCCCCGAAAGGCATGGCTGTGTTTCAGAACAAACTTTATATCGCTGATTTAACTGAAGTGGTGGTCGTGGATATAGCTTCAGCAAAAATATTGCAGAAAATTACAGCTCCGGACGCGGTGTTTTTAAATGATGTAACTGCAGATAAACAAGGTAGGCTTTATATTTCTGACACCCGAAAAAACCGGATTTATAAGCTGGAGCAAAATGAGATCAGCATCTGGCTGGAGCACGTAGCTGCAGCCAACGGTTTAAAAGTTGTAGATGAACAGCTGTATATTGCAGCAGGCGATAAGCTGCTGAAAGTCGATTTAGCGGATCCTAACAAAGCCATTACACCAGTAGCGGTGGGATTCGCAGAGAGAGCGGATGGTTTAGAGCCTGTTGGCAATGGGGATTTTATTGTCAGTTGTTGGGCAGGTTTAGTCTATTACGTATCCGCTGATGGCAAGATAACAGAGTTGCTCGATACCAGAGCCTTAAAACTGAATACAGCAGATATTGGCTGGGATCAGGCGACTAAAACCTTGTATATCCCGACATTTTTCGGTAACTCAGTTCAGGCTTTTCAGCTGAAGCTATAGCGTAATCACTGCTCAGCCGCATACTGACGAATAAGCTGGCTGATGTGCTTCGCACTCTGCTCGTCCAGATAACGGGTATGAGCCAATAAGAAGCTCTTTTCCCGATACAGCACAGTTAAAACCTTGTCGACTGCCTGGATAAAGAGTCTGTTCCTGGCGGTGTCTGTGCACATCATATGTCCGGTAATTAACTCTGGTGAATCTGCGATACCGTAGCTACGTATTTTCAGCCCTGGTTTGTTGTTCATAAAAATGCTCATTTCGGTCGGATAAGCAATGACAAACTCTGCTCTTTTCGAACCAAACATGCCCAGAAAATTACTATGGTAGTGCGTAGTTGAAAATTTTAGCAGCTGGTGTTCAGGCAATTGGTGCAACTGCTGATCCAAAATATCACCAAAAGAGAAATACTCAGGCACCAATAATTTTGCTTTTGGCATAGATAACAGCACTTGCACTATGCTCCGCACTTCCCCTTTACGAGTGAGCAGCTGTGGTGAAACAGCTGGCAGCTCAGCCAACTGAAATAAGCGGTAGCCCAGATAGAAATTCACAGGCTTGGAAAATAAATATTTAGCATCTCTGTCGTTGTTCTTGACCCTGTCCATGGTACAAATGGACGCTCCGCTATTCATCATATACTCGGTACGAGCCAGAGGAAATTCCAGAACTGTGACCGGGGTCGAAAAGTGTTGAAATAAAAGATAGTTAGTTTCAGTGTTAATAGACTGATAAGTGCCTTTATTAAACAGCTGTACCGTCTCATGATCGTAATGATGAAACTCCAGCTGCGATGTCACATGGATAGCAGCGCTGGCGCAGCAACAGCACAGCAACAGCGCTAAAAAGTAATATGTTCTTCCTGTAAACAAAGCAATTCTCCTGCGATTACCCATACTTAAAGCTTGAGTTTGACCACTTATTGCTCTCCCTAAAGAAACTGCTGAAAGCGCTGATCTTTAACCCAACTGCACCCTGTTCCGTCCCATGTCCTTGGCCTGATACAAAGCATGATCGGCCCTTTTCAGAATAGAATCTTCATCGTCCTGCGGCTGATATTGGGTGACCCCAAAACTGACGGTAAATTTTGGCAAATCAGGCTCATCCAGACAGGCGATATGTTGCCTGAGCATTTCGGCCAACTGGCAGGCCGCTTCAGCTTTTTGTTGCGGTAACAAAATCACAAACTCCTCACCACCTAAACGAAACAAGCTATCAGTTTTACGCAAACGCCTACTGATGTGTTCGGTTAATGATTGCAACACTTTGTCGCCTGCATGGTGACCAAACTGATCGTTGACCTTTTTAAAAAAATCGACGTCCAGAAGCGCAATGCTAAATACGCTGCCCCGCTCAGCCAGACTGAGCTCCATACTTAACTGCTCATCCCATTTGTGTCGGTTATAAGCGCCGGTTAATTTATCTCGTGTCGCCAGCGCCATCAGTTGTTGCTCTATTTCCTGCCTGTTACTGATCTCTACAGATAAACGCTGCACCATCATTTTTAAATCGTGTTCAAGTTCCGTCAGTTCATCTCGATGCTGTGGCTCATGGAATACAGGGCTGGCAATAGGTTCTCCCTGTTCAATGGATTGATGCACATTTTTAATTTCGGCCTGAATACGACCAATACGCTGGCGAAATATCTGCAAAATATAAAAGGTCAGGTACAAACCTATAACAAAGGCACAAAGCCCTAGTCCTGTGTTAACCAACATAAATTCATTTTCATGCTTATCGGTATAACGACTGGCTTCGAGCGTTAGCTTTTCCATCTGCCGTAATATAGCCACGATGCTTTGATCTAAATTGGCCGCTTCTTTATCAAACTTCAGCCATTGCTCCTCTGCAGTATGTCCTTGCTGTAAAGCCAACTTCAGCTGTTGTTCAAAGCTGTCACTTTGCTGATGATACTGTTCAATACTAGCCAGAATCTATTGATGCTCGACTGCTGCAAAACGCACCTGATGTTGCTGCAAACTTTTGGTCAGCACCAGCTCGGCTTTCGATAGTATCAGCCTCAATCCATCGCGCTGCGCTGCAAAAGCCTGCTCTGGTTCTAACGCCATTTTGGCTGATCGCCTCTTAAACGAAATTGCTCAATCAACAAATGTTGCTTTAACTGCATCATTTCAAGCTCACTGACCATCTCGGTCAGCGGCACGTCAATTTCCGCTACCTCATGCATCTCGGCATCAATCAGCTTGAGTTTATAAATGGAGTAAAGAATGACGACAAATAAAAACGACAGCAGCACCACCAGTAAACCACTGATCTTTCGCTGTAAGGATGCATTAAACCATTGTTGCATAAAGACTTCCGTAAAAGCAGAGCACAATTCAGCGCCGAGACCCCGCATCTGCTTTTGTGATGCAGTTAAATAGTTCTTATATCTTAACGCTAAACAGAAGATTTGGAGAAAAAAGTCAGGTCAGTCAAAGATCTCCCGTCAGAGTTACAACTTTTTCAGCCAAAAGTTTCACTCATGGAAACAAGAGCATTTTGGTTGCAAATAAGTTTATTTATTGTAAACAACTGCACTAATGTGACAAGGAACACAACAACCGGAGGTTCTATGAACTTACTACGCCATTCGATCAAAGTATTATCCTGTGCCCTATTATTGCCTTTGTCGCTGTCTGTTACAGCGCAAAGCGAGCCAAACACCACACTGATGTTGACTAAAAAAGCCAACACTACTTACCTGAGTTGGTCTACCGACGTCAAAACTGTGGCCCGACAGGAAATTTACCGCAGCACCAGCAGTGTGTTTGAACAGGCTGAACGTATTGCCATATTAGACCCTTACCAGCAAGTAGCACAGGACAGCAGCTTTGAACCTGAGCAGGATTATTGGTACTGGCTTAAAGTAATAGATGCCGATGGTCAGGAACATATTTCAAACTTATCCGCCACATTACCAGCACTGAGCTTTCAGCCTTTTGCGACTATCGCCAATGCCAGTCGTTGTAAAGCGGGAGCTACCTTTGAAAACGAGACTATAGATTGCGGCGGTATCACTGTGGGCAGTAGTTGTGCCAGCGATGCTGAAGGTCAAAAACCTGTGATCACGCTGAAGAACGCAACAGTGAAAAATCTGCGTATTTCAGCCAGCGGCGGCGCTGATGGCATTCATTGCAGTAGCGGCAATTGCACCATTGAAAACGTCGTCTGGGAGGATATCTGTGAAGATGCTGCCACTAATAATGGCAAGACGATGACAGTCAAAGGCGGTATGGCTTTTAACAGTGCCAATGGCCCCGGAGGTAAACCCGATAAAGTGTTTCAGCAGAACTCAAAAAACAGTACCACAGTGCTGACAGGTAACTTCACGCTAACCGGCGAAAACGGTAAGTTATGGCGTTCGTGCGGAGACTGCACTGACAATGGTGGCCCACGTTATCTGACGATTTCAGGTGTGACCATTAACGGCAAAATTGGCAGTATTGCCGGGGTTAACAGCAACTACAAAGATGTGGCGACTATCCGTAATCTGAAAATTAAAGACTATGCAGCAGGCAAACCGCCGGTCTGTGAACACTATACCGGTGTGAAAAAAGGTCAGGGTAAATCGGTAAAAGATAAAGAATACTGGAACAGCGCCAGCTGTAATGTCAGCAAATCGGACGTGACTAAGCTGTAATTTAGTAAAGCTAAGCGATAAAGAAAGCAGGGACTTTAGTCAAAAGTCCCTGCTTTGTTGATGTACTGGGATTGATGTTCTGTTTAAGCTTTTCTGAAATTCGCCAGCCGGTACAAAGCCGGCAGCACCAGCAAGGTTAATAAGGTGGAGCTGATAATACCGCCTATGACTACTGTCGCTAAAGGCCGCTGAATTTCAGCGCCTGTGCCAGTATTAAAGGCCATAGGCACAAAACCCAAACTGGCGACCAAAGCGGTCATCATGACAGGCCTTAACCGCGACAATGCGCCTTGCTCCAATGCAGCCAACAACTCCATGCCCTGCTCACGCAACTGGCGAATAAAACTGACCAGCACTATGCCGTTGAGTACCGCTATACCTGATAAAGCAATAAAGCCAATAGCGGCTGAGATAGACAACGGCATATCGCGCAGCAGCAGCGCAAAGACACCACCAGTCAGCGCCAGCGGTATACCGCTAAAGACCACCAAAGTGTCCCGCACTGAGTTCAGTGCACCATACAAAAGGCCAATAATCAGCAACAAAGTCAGAGGCACCACTATGCTTAAACGCTCTGTTGCTGACTGTAACTGCTTGAACGTACCGCCATAATCCAGCCAGTATCCCTCCGGCAGAGGCAATTGCTGCATACGTTGCTGCACTTCGACGATAAAACTGCCCAGGTCGCGGTCTGTGACATTCGCAGTCACCACCACATTACGTTTACCGCTTTCCCTGTTGATTTGATTGGGGCCGGTAATTTCCTTAATGGTGGCAATTTCACCCAGCGGCACATACCTTAGTTCAGGCGAGTCATCCAAAGGCAAAGTGACAGGAATACGCGCCAAAGCCGCCGGGTCTTGCCGTAACTCTTCCGGTAAACGCAGCATCAGCTTGAAGCGTTTATCGCCTTCGTACATCAACCCAACCTGCCGTCCGCCGATAGCGGTTTGGATTAACTGCTGCATTTGCGCCACGTCCATGCCGACCAAAGCTAAATGATCCCGCTGCGGCTCTATCGACAATAAAGGTAAGCCTGTGGCTTGTTCCATCCGGGCATCTTCAGCGCCCGGCACTGCAGCAAGCACAGCAGCGACTTGTTCACCCACTTCGGCTAGCGTATCCAGATCATCACCATAGACCCGCACAGCAACGTCGGTACGCACCCCAGCAATGAGCTCGTTAAAACGCATTTCGATCGGCTGGGTAAACTCGTATTTATTACCCGGAATTTGCTCCACTAACTGGCGCAGTTCTTCGTCAAATTCAGCACGGGTTTTGGCCGGATTGGGCCAGTCCTGCTGGTTTTTCAGAATGATAAAGGTGTCGGCAACATTAGGCGGCATAGGATCGGTCGCCACTTCTGGCGTGCCAATTTTTGAGAACACCCGCGCCACTTCCGGCAAGGTCGCTATCTCGGCTTCCAATTGCAGCTGCATATGCACCGACTGGCTCAGACTGGTACCGGGGATCCGCAAGGCATGCATGGCGATATCGCCCTCATCCAGTTGAGGCAAAAACTCCGAGCCCATTTTACTGGCCGACCATAAAGCACTGAATAGCAGCAGTATCGCCAGGCCAGACACCAACAGCGGCATTTTGATCGACCAGGCCAACAGAGGCTGATAGCTGCGGCGTAACGCCGACATCAGGGCATTTTCTTTTTCCGACACTTTACCACTGACAAACAAGGCAATAGCGGCCGGAACAAAGGTAATAGCCAAAACCAAAGCGCCTAACAAAGCCGCGATCACGGTAAAGGCCATAGGCTGGAACATTTTGCCCTCAACCCCACTTAAGGCAAAAATCGGCAGATACACCAGCATGATAATAAAGACACCAAACATAGCTGGGGTCATCACTTCTCTGGTTGCCCGGAGCACCACGGCAGAACGTTCTTTTAGCGTCAGTAAGCGGCCTTGTTGATGCTGAGCTAAACCTAGCTGACGTAAGCAGTTTTCAACCACTATGACGGAGCCATCGACAATCAGGCCAAAGTCGATGGCGCCCAAACTCATCAGGTTGCCACTCATTTTATTCGCCGCCATGCCGCTGATGGCAAACAGCATACTCAGTGGGATCACTAAAGCCGTTAACAACGCAGCACGCACATTGCCAAGAAACAAAAACAGGATCACCACCACCAACACAGCGCCTTCGAGCAGGTTGGTTTCCACTGTTTTGATGGTTTTATCCACTAAGGTCGTGCGGTTGTAATTGGCTTCTGCGACCACGCCAGAAGGTAAACGTAAGTTGATTTCATCCAGCCGGGCTGCTACTTGCTGCGATACGGTGCGGCTGTTTTGCCCGACCAGCATCATCACTGTGCCCAGTACGACTTCGTTACCATCCTGAGTGGCCGCGCCAGTACGCAGTTGTTTGCCTATAGCGACAGCGGCCACATCTTTCACCCGAACCGGGCCGTCGTCGCGTTTGGCGATCACCAGTTGGCTGATGTCTTCCAGCGATTTCAGCTGGCCTGGTGACCGGATCAGCCACTGTTCGCCATTGCGTTCAATATAACCAGCACCCACATTGCTGTTGTTTTGTTCCAGCGCTTGGGCCAAATCATCCAGCGTCAGTTTAAAGGCCAGTAACTTGACTAAATCAGGAGAGACCTGATATTCGCGGAGATAACCGCCTATGGTGTTAATTTCTGTCACACCCGGCACCTTCAGCAGTTGTGGCCGGATCACCCAGTCTTGAATAGTGCGCAAATCCTCAGGGTTGTAAGCGGAACCATCGGCTTTTTTCGCATCAGGCAAAACCTTCACTGTATAGGAAAAAATCTCGCCAAGGCCTGAGACTATGGGCCCCATTTCTGGATCTATATCGGCTGGCAGTTCGTTTCTGACGTTTTGCAGCCGCTCCGCCACTTGTTGTCTGGCCCAGTAAATATCTGTGCCTTCGGTAAAAACCACTGTGACTTGCGACAAACCATAACGGGATAAGGAACGGGTGTACTCCAATCCGGGTAAGCCCGCCATCGCTGTTTCAATGGCATAGGTAATACGCTGCTCGGTTTCCTGCGGCGAAAAACCTTCGGCAGCAGTATTGATTTGTACCTGCACATTGGTGATATCAGGCACAGCATCCACCGGCAGCTTCATGGCCTGCCAAAGCCCTGCTGCTGCTAATAACAAGGTCAGCAGCATGATGAGCACAGGCCTTGCCAGCGCTGTTTTTAATAAGCTGTTTATCATGACAAGTCCTTAGTGATCATGGCTGGCGCCAGACTTCATCACGTCGGCTTTGAGGATAAAACTGTGAGTGGTGGCGTATTCAACCCCCAGCGGTACACCGGATAGCACTTCGACCTGAGTGTCATCGCTTCGGCCAATTTCAGGCATGCGGATCTCAAACACATCCCCAACCTTGATAAAAATCACCGTCTTATCATTCCATAACTGCAGGGCTGATTTTTTGATCACCAAAGGCACATCCACTGTCGCTACTGTCACATCGGTTTTCACATGCATTCCAGGCCGCCAATGGCCGTCAGGATTGGTTAAAACACCACGGGCGCGGGCTATATGACCGCCCGTCATTTGTGGCGCTATGTAGCTGATTTGGCTGACTGCAGCTTGGTGACCATGCAAATCCTGCACTAAAAATTGTTGCCCTAACTTGAGCTGTTCTGTATCCGAAGGAAAAGCCGACATTTCGACATAAACCGATGAAAAGTCGCTGATTTCGAGTAGAGGCTGCTCTGCAACTTTGCTCCCCACACTGACATAGCTGGCCGTGACTTCACCGGATAGAGGCGCAAAAATAGCGTAGTTTTTTAAGCTGTTGGGATTTTGAACACTGGCCACCAACTGGCCTTTAGTTACCTTATCACCGACTTTAACCGCAATCTGCTGTACAATCCCGGCATAAGCAGCACCCACCTGAACCTGTTGCTCTGGTACAGGGGCAACTACCCCAAACAAATGCAACTGAGTGTGGATTTGGCCAGGCCGGGTTTGTTCCAGCTCTATGCCGGCTTTTTCCACTGACCGCGCTGATAAGGTAGTACGGCCCTCAAAGGAGTCATACTGCCATTGGTAGTTTTTGCCCTGATAACTGGCGTCGACTTGCACGGCAAAGGAATGAGGTTCCCGCACCACGGTATCACCCAGCCAGTAATCCAGTTCTGGACTGAATTGGACAAGCTCTGCCGGTTCGCCTAAACGCTGTAACCTGACTTGTAGTTTCAGTGCTGTGGTTTTGACAGGCTCGCCGTTTTTGTACAAATACAGCCGGAATTCTGGCTCTACTTCGGTTTCATAAATAGTGACTTCTACAGCAAAGTCATCTTGAGTCAATAAACGCCCACCATGTGGCCCTTTGGCCGCTTCGCTGTGCGCATGCTCCGCTTCGTCATCATGATGTTCACCACTGGCAAAGGCGGCCGGGCTGATGACCAGTGTGAGGCTCAGGTATAGCATGGAGAAAAATACTGACATATTCATTGAGTAAGCTCCTGTTGTGCAGGGAGAGAGGAAGCGCTGCGCTGTTGAAGTAAAGCCTGCGGCGCATTCACCACCATAGGTAAGCCGGTCAGGCGTTCCAGCTCTAATAGCTGCAAATGCAGAGCGTAGTGCAGGTCAATCAGGTGGCGTTTGGCCAGCAGGATCTCCTGCTGCGCTGAGAGTAGATCCGTCATATCAAATATCCCTAGCTGGTAACCCGCCGCTATCTGCTCTAGTACTTGTTGTGATAGTGGCAGCACGGCTTTCTGGTAATCCTTGATTTGTTCACTCAATTGCGTCAATTGCAGATAGCTGTGCTCTGTTTGTAATTGCAGTTGCTGCATCGTCTGTTGTTGCTGCAGCTGGGCTTGTTCTGTTGCGGCTTGAGTGGCGAGCAAAGTCCCCTGCTGCGGGTTTTCCAGTTGCAGCGGCAGGCTGAGCTGCAGCACCACAGCGTTATCGTTAGTTTGCTGATTGCGGCGAATTCCTGCGCCAAGGGTTAAATCTGCCTGTCCCAGAGCTTTGGCCAGTTGTAACTGACTCTCCAACACCCGCTGCTGCGTTAGCCACCATTGCAACTCTGGGGCTTGTTGCAGTTGCGTCAGCACATCCGCGAGCGCAGGCAAAGCCGGCAGCAGAGTTAAATCACCTGAGACGGCGTCAAAGTCAGGCTGGTCAGCCCAATGACTGGCCAACAGACGCAAGTTCAGCTGTTTTGTCGCGGACAGACTTTTATGCTCCATCCGGCTTTGCAGCACTTTAAGCTCCAGGCGGCTAAGATCTGCGTCTTTGACATTGCCCGCTTGTGCTCGCTCTTTGGCAAGGTTCAGAGCCTGTTGCTCCATGGCAATTTTTTGCTCTGCCCAGTTCAGCAGCGCCTGTTGATGCAATAGCTGCAAAAAGCTTCGCATGGTTGCCGCCAGCGCATCGACTTTATCCAGCTGGTATTGTCGTTCTGTCAGCTCACTTTGCCACTGAGTCAGTTCAAGCCGCTTCTGGCGTTTATCACCCAGTTCAATCAATTGACTCAGGCTTAAGGTCAGCTCGGCACTTTTCACACCACTGCTGTCGCCCGTGCCCAGCACATCCGCCAGTTCCACTTGCAGTTCAGGATTAGGCCGTACCCCGGCGCTAATAGCAGCGGCGTCGTTGATCCGCTGCTGATAGGGATACAATTGCAAGCCGGGGTTATGCGTTAAGGTACGTTGTAGCGCTTGCGCAAGGCTAAGTTCGGTCGCCAGGGCAGGAATACCCCATAGCAAGCATAAAGCCAGCAGCATACGAGCCGCATGGCTGATTTTTATAGTCATGACTAAATCCAGTAAGTTATTGAAATAAAATTGAAAATATAACTTTTAAAGCAATAGTGACGGATTAGGCGGCGGTACTGGCGGGCTGTACGTGGTGGTAATTAAAGCATACTGAGCTATGCCTGATGATTTATGCACCACAGGAGCTGCAGATACTGAATAAAGTTCGGCTATATAGCAGGCAACATGGGCGTGAGTTTGATGATGGCCATCCTTGTGCTCTGCAGCTTCATCTTCGCTCTCTTCAACAGAACAATGCTGATGTTGTGTGTGACTAGAACTGTCCAGCACAGAAAACGGGTGATCCTCCGCTGGTAAATGCATAACAATGCTTTCACAGGCCGAAACGGCGTGATTAAGCATAATCAGCATTAACAACACAAAACGAAGAATGAGTTTTGGCATAAAGCCCTCGATAAGAATTGTTATCATCATAGCCTTAAACCCTGCGCTAACTCAAGCGTTCAAATCGGGGTTATAAATAGGCTTCAAAGGCTTGTGAGTAGAGTTCTTCGAATTCGCCTTCTTGGTTTTTAACAATAAACAAAGCAGCTATTTGCTGTTGATTGGCAAGTGCTAACGCTTTTTCAACGCCCATCACCATAAAAGCAGTGGAGAGTCCATCAGCCGTCATACAGGACGGATAAATGACAGTAGAAGACAGCATCATATGGGTAATAGGTTTGCCTGTTTTAGGATCGATTAAATGAGAATAGCGCTGGTTATTTTCTTCAAAGAAAATGCGGTAATCGCCTGAGGTAGCCACAGCATTGTCTTTTGGCCGGAGCAGTCGCTGTAACACACGACCCTCAGCCACGGGTTTTTCCAAACCAACAGTCCAGTCTTTGCCTTCCAGTGAAGTACCCTTAATACGGATTTCGCCGCCAATTTCAGCCAGAAAGTTGTGGATCCCCAGCTGCTCAAGTACCTGTGCCACCAAATCAACGCCATAACCTTTGGCGATAGTGGATAAATCGACATAAAGTTCCGGTTTAGTTTTACGAACAGTACTACCCTCCAGCTGTAAATACTGCACTCCTGTTTGTGTTCTGGCCAGAGCGATAGCAACATTATCCGGCACTTTCTCTGGCCTGTGCGTAGGGCCAAAGCCCCAGAGATTAACCAAAGGACCTACCGTTATATCCAGATAACCATTTGTCATTTGAGCCAATCGGATCCCTTCGCCAAATAAGAATCGCAGCATGTCTGACGCTTCGCGCGGCGCAGTGGAATGACTCAGATTAAATAACGACAACTCAGAATCCTTGATATACGTAGAGGCTACCTGGTTCACCTCTTTTAACACTTGCTCAATCTGAGCTTGTACCTGCTGCTGATCTGGCATCCCTGGCTGAGCTACATAGGAAACATGGTAAGTTGTCCCCATAGTTTTACCTTGCAGCATCACTTTTTCGGCCTCTGGTTTTGTACAGGACGCTAGGGTGACTAAGACAAAAAAGGCGAAAATGGCGTGTTTCAGATTCAAGACAGATAGGGTGTTCAAGGGGTGTTTCCTTCAGGGCTACTCTGTGGTTATTATCCCACAGAGCACCTGACCGAAAGGTTGCACTTATCTGATGTTATGGTTTAACCATCCCACTAGCGGTAAATCTCTACCTGTGGAATTGCCCTGCTCGCTCTGGCTGGTAGACCAGCTGCAGCACTTGGATCGGCTGAATATCGCCGGATGGCATAGGCCAATGAATTTGATCGCCTTCACAAAGACCAAGTAAAGCTGAGCCTACCGGAGCCAATACAGAGACTTTATCGCCGCTTGCGTCCAGATCTTTTGGATACACCAGCGTCAGGCAGGATTCATCGCCTGTTTTTGGCAGACGGATCCGCACTGTCGAATTCATAGTCACCACATTGGGCGGTATAACTTCAGGCTCCACGATCTCGCCCCGCTCCAGCTCCTGTTCCAGTAATAAACGAGCTGGGTCTGTGGCAGGTAAAGTGTTTAACAATTGATCCAACCTGTCCAGATCCAGACTGGACAACACGAGTTGAGGTAAAGCATGTTCTGACAATGCCTGTTGTGGCAACGGATGTTTCATGGAGTTCTCCTGTACAGAAGGAAGGAAAGCCGGTGGTTGTTTCACCGACATCAGATCACATAACAAAAAACGTAATGGACGGCGCAATAGCTTCACTTCAGCTACTTCACCGACATTTTTGCCAAGTAAAGCTGCACCCAAAGGCGATAACACTGAAATAAAGCCCTGTTCCGGGTTGGCCTGCTGTGGATAGACCAACGTCAGCCAGACTTCGGTTTGATCGGATAAATCCAGCAAACGAGCTGAACAGCCGGGCAACATACCAGTTTCACTTAAGGCTTTGCGTTTGCCTTTTGCGACAGATTCCAGCTGGAGTAACAGCTGTTGCAATTGCCAGGGCGGCAGCGGTTGAATAGCCGTACTGGCCATTAAAAATAAAGCCGAAACATCGGTTTTACCCGATGCGTGTTTTTTGAATAAGGTCATTCCAGACTCCGGAATTTAAGCAGTTAAAAATAAGAAAATAACAGCTATGCCGACCCCATCAGTATGGAGCCGGCTCAGAAATGGAAGACGGTAAAAAAAGCGGCGTGATAAGACGGCGACTTTATTGCAGTTTTAAACAACATCACCTCCGTCTTGTTTGCGATGAAAATAGGAATTCGATGTTGGATACCATATCGCATTTGGCGACAAAACTCAAAGCCACAGTTGGGCTGAAGGCAAAAGCTAGACTTGTCGCAACAAGCGCAGCAGCGAACTGTTATTTGTCTGGAGATGCTTACAGCCAAGTCTGACATATAGCCATTACTATCAAACAAGTCAGTTTTTTCTGGCCATATTCTTTAGTAAGCTCTTATACTCAGGCCATACTATTAAAATCTTTGGTGCACAATGGTCCATCCAAGTCATCTGACTGAGTCCCGGCAAGCCTTTCGGGTCGTGATGCTGTTAGCTGTCATATTGTGTACTGTCTTGCTCTACCCCACGCTGATTTATTCGCCCGGTCTTGCTAATTACCTATCATTGCATATCATCCTGGAAGTGATAGCAGTCTGCGTTTCTGTGCTGATTTTTGCCATCGGCTGGAACACCCAAAAATTTCTGCAATCGCCCCGTATTATCTGGTTATCAGCCTGGTTTTTGGGCGTCGCTCTGCTGGACTTATCGCACCTGCTCTCTTTTGTGGGTATGCCTGACTTTGTTACTCCATCCAGTGCGGAAAAAGGTATAAATTTTTGGTTAGCAGGTCGCACCTTTGCTGCGATCGCTTTGCTGGGTGCGTTATTTATGATGCGTATTCCGGCATTCAAGAACCGTAGTCTGAAATATCTAATTTCGCTGTTGGTTTTACTGTTAGTCACTGCACTTCATCTGCTTTTTCTGTTCTATCCAGATTATGTACCTGCTACCTTCAACGAAAAAACTGGCTTAACCTACTTTAAAATCAGCTTTGAATACAGCTTGATGTTTTGCTACTTATTGATTGCTTTGCTGAATCTCTCCAGTATGCGGACAGAGAGGCGGGTCCACACTGCAGGGCTGTTCGCCGCCAGCTGTATTATGGCTATGAGTGAATTCTTTTTTACACTGTATACCACTATGTCTGATTCTTATCACCTGCTTGGCCATCTTTATAAAATTCTTGCTTATGGTTTTTTATATAAAGCCTTGTTTGTTGAAACAGTTCAGTTGCCTTACCAGAAGCTAAAAGCGTCTGAGATCCAGCTCAGTACCACCTTAAACGCTTTGCCTGATTTACTCTTTGAGCTGGATGCGCAAGGCAACTATTTAGAAGTTCATGCCCGAGAAACCTCCAAACTGCTTGCACCTGAACACAGTTTGTTGGGGAGAAATATCAGGGATGTCATGACTCCTGAAGCCGCAGATACTTGCTTTGCTAGCTTGCAACAAGCTAAAACCGAAAGCATCAGCCGTGGCCGTCGTATTGCTTTGCATCTGAACGGCCAACAGCGTTACTTTGAACTCTCTGTCGCCATCAAAGCCAATATCACACCCACCCGGTTTTTAGTGTTATCCAGAGATGTGACCGACTTAGTCGAACAAGAACAATCACTGAAACAAAAACAGCAGCAGCTGGATTATTTCTTCAGCTCTAATCTGGACCTATTCTGTATTTGCGATCAACAAGGCCGCCTGCTACAGCTGAATGAGGCCTGGCAGCCTTTGACAGGTTTTAGCACGACTGAAATGCTCGGTTCTTCTTTGCTTGATTTTGTCGACGCTACGGACCAAACCAAATTGCAGCAAGCCATAGTGCAACTGCAACAAAATAATGATGTGCTGGATTTTGAAATTCAATGGAAAATGAAGGAGGGCGGGTCCTGTACTTTGGAGTGGCGAATCAAATTTGATGGCACCCTGATTTATGCCTCAGCCCGCGATATCTCAGAACGCAAACGTCAGAATGCCACAATTCAGAAGCTCTCAGCGGCAGTCGATCAAAGCCCCTTTCCTATCATCATTACTGATGCCAATGCCTGCATTGAATACGTTAATCTAGCTTTTGTTGAAAACTGTGGTTACAGCAAAGCAGAAGTCATAGGTCAAAATCCGCGCGTCCTGAAGTCAGGCTATACCCCTGAACAAACCTATAAGCAAATGTGGAGCAAGCTCAAAGCTGGCGAGCTGTGGAACGGCGAGTTGATTAACAGGCACAAAAACGGTTCTCTGTTCACTGAGTCAGCTTATATCTATCCTATTCGTAATGAACAAGGTGAAATTGTTAACTACCTGGCGCACAAAGAGGATATTACCGCCCGTAAACAAATTGAAGCCAGACTACAGCAACTCTCCAACTTTGATCAGTTAACTGGTTTGCCTAATACCAGTTTGCTCAGGCAACGCTTTGAGGAGCGTGAGTCAGCGCAGCTATCTGACGGCCAGACGACGGCGCTTATGTATTTGGATCTGGATAACTTTAAAGTGATTAACGATGCTCTGGGTCAGGCGATCGGAGATTTAGTATTACGGGAAATAGCACAACGTCTGCGGGTACCACTGAATGATCAGGATACATTATCGCGCCAATCCGGGGATCATTTCACCTTGTTGTTTCCCGAAATGTCGCAGATGCAAGCCACAGCTATGGCCTCGCGTTTGTTGGCCACGCTGGCTGAGCCTTTATTGATTGAACAACATGATTTGTTGATCAATGCGTCTATTGGCATCGCCTTGTATCCGAATGATGCAACAGATTTTGATGCACTGAGACTTTGTGCTGAGACCGCCATGTACAGAGTGAAACAAGACGGGCGAAACAGTTTCCGCTTTTTTGCTCCTGATATGCAGGAAGACAGCGCCCGCTCGCTGGCACTCGACAACGCCCTGAAACACGCTATCAGCCGTCATGAATTACGTTTGGTGTTCCAGCCTCAGGTCTGCCTGCAAACCGGCCGCATTGTAGGGGCCGAAACTCTGCTACGTTGGACCAGCGCGCAATTTGGTGAAATCTCTCCGGCCGTATTTATTCCACTTGCAGAAAACAATGGCTTGATAGGTCCCATCAGTGACTGGGTATTGGAGCATGCTGCCAGACAATTGAAGCAATGGCAGTCAGTAGGGATCACAGAGCTGCTGCTGGCGGTGAATATTTCAGCCTTGCAATTTGCGCAACCGGGTTTTGTTCAACATGTGATTGAGCTGGTGACAAAAGCCGGGGTAAAACCACAGCAGATAGAGCTGGAACTGACAGAAGCTGTGGCCTTAAAAAATCCTCAAGCGGCTAGTCTGATTATGAAGGAGCTCAGTGCTGCAGGTTTCTCTTTATCGATCGATGATTTTGGTACTGGCTATTCCTCGATGAGCTATCTCAAGGGCTTTGCTGTGGATCGGCTGAAAATAGATCAGTCCTTTATCAGAGAGCTGCAGGTTAGCCCTAATGATCAGGCTATTGTGAAAGCTATAGTGCAGATGGCTCACAGTCTGGGCATGCGCACCATAGCGGAAGGCGTGGAGACACAACAGCAGCAAGACTTCCTCAGTGCCCAATACTGCGATGAAATTCAGGGCTACTTTTTCAGTAAACCTTTAAGTGCGGAGCAGTTTGAATTATTTTTCAACACCCATACTAAGCAGGCAAAGCCCTACCCAACCAGCAAAGCATTCTGAGGCTGAGCTCAATGGATAGAGCACTTCGGGTACAAAACACTAATCCTGGCTAAGCTATTGCCGCAGCTGTGCGCCACTTATCCCACTAAATCTGCCATTTACTGCAAAACCTGTCTTTTCAGCACTGCTTTTGGCATACTCAACCAGTTAACAGGTAATGATTTTACTGTGATTCCATAACAAAAAAGCAACCAAGATACCCAGAAGGAAATATTCATGCGCAAGACGTTAATTGCCAGCGCTATCGGCGCAGCAGTCGCTTTAAGTGCCTGCTCCAAGCCAGCGGAAGAAGCAAAAACCACAGCAGCAGTTGAACAAACTCAAGCTGCTGCACCAGCAACGGAGCAAGCTGCGGTGACCAATCCATTGTTAGTAAAAAGTACGCTGCAATACGAAGCGCCTGAATTTGACAAAATTAAAGTTGAACATTATCAGCCAGCTATGGAAGAAGGCATCAAACAGCATATGGCTGAGATCCTGACTATTGCTGACAATAAAGAGCCTGCAACTTTTGAAAACACTATTGTCGCTATGGAGAAAAGTGGTGAGTTGTTAACTCGTGTAACTAGCACCTTCTTTAATATGACAGGCACCATCAGTAATGATGAGATCCAGAAAATTCAATCTGAAATGGCACCTAAATTTGCTGCGCATTCAGACAATATCAACCTGAATCCTCAGCTATTTGCCCGGGTAAAAGCAGTGTATGACGCCCGTGCCACCTTAGGTTTAGACGGTGAGGCCACTCGTTTAGTTGAAGACTATTATGAGCGTTTTGTTCGTGCCGGTGCCAACTTAACCGAAGAGCAAAAAACTAAAATTCGTGCTTTAAACGAAGAGCAGTCCACGCTGACCAACAAATATCAGCAGAACCTGATGGCGATGAAAGATCAAATCGCGGTTTATGTGGATACCAAAGAAGAATTATCAGGCTTATCAGAAGCTGAAATCACAGCAGCGGCAGAAGGCGCGAAAGCCAAAGGTAAAGAAGGTAAATTTATTATCGAAATTACCAACACCACTCGTCAGCCAGCTTTAGCTTCACTGGAAAACCGTGAAGTACGTAAAAAAGTATGGGAAGCCTCAGCCTACCGCGGTACTTCAGGTGAAACAGACAACCAGCCTATCGTTGCCCGTTTAGCGCAACTGCGTGCTGAACGCGCCAAGCTGCTAGGGTATGACAACTGGGCGACTTACCAGTTAGAACCTACTATGGCAAAAACGCCTAAAGCTGTACTGGATATGTTCGGTTCTATGGTGCCTGCTGTCGTAGAAAATACCAAAAAAGAAGCTGAAGCTATTCAGGCCATGATCAAAGAAACCGGCGGTGACTTTGAATTACAACCATGGGACTGGGAGTTCTATGCTGAGAAAGTACGTAAAGCCAAATACGATTTAGACGAAGCCCAAGTGCGCGAGTACTTTGAATTTGAACGCGTCCTGAACGACGGTATGTTCTACACAATGAACAAACTGTTTGGTATCACCATGAAGGCCCGTCCGGATTTACCTGTGTATCACCCGGATGTAAAAGCTTATGAAGTGTTTGACGCTGACGGCAAAAGCATGGCTATTTTCTATGCGGACTACTTTGCCCGTGATGGCAAACGTGGTGGCGCCTGGATGAGTTCTTTTGTCGAGCAAAGCAAGCTGTTAAATCAGAAGCCTGTAGTTGTAAACGTGATGAACATTCCTAAAGGCCCAGCCGGTGAACCTACGCTGGTGAGCTATGACAATGTCACCACTATGTTCCATGAATTTGGTCATGCAGTGCATGGTTTATTCTCCGACGTGACCTACCCGGCTTTAGCTGGTACTTCAGTATCCCGTGACTTCGTTGAGTTCCCGTCGACTTTCCAGGAGACTGGGCAGCTCACCCTGATGTAATTGGCAACTACGCCAAACACTACAAAACAGGCGAAGCTATCCCTGCTGAACTTTTGGCAAAAATCATGAAGTCACGCAGCTTCAACCAGGGGTATGACACACTGGAATATATGTCTTCTGCCCTACTGGATATGGAATGGCACTCTCTGCCAGCCGATGCACCACTGCAGGACGTACAGAAGTTTGAAGCTGAAGCGTTGAAGAAACACGGTGTGGATCTGGCTGCTGTGCCACCACGTTATAAGTCGACTTTCTTCGCTCACGTCTTCTCTGGTGGCTATTCAGCCAGTTACTACGCTTATATGTGGAGTGAGATTCTGGCTGCTGACGCTTTTGCCTATGTGCAAACTCAGGGTGGTTTAAAGCTGGAAAACGGCATTAACTTCCGTAAAAATATTCTGTCTATTGGTAACAGCAAAGACCCAATGGAAGCCTACAAAGCCTTCCGTGGTCAGGAACCAACCACAGATGCGCTGTTAATCCGTCGTGGTTTAAAGACTGGTATTAACTAAGCTCTGCTGATTTCAAGACACAAAAGCCGCTCACTGAGCGGCTTTTTTATGTCCACGGAAGGACGGTATGTCACAACTGCAGGGAGCATTGTTGTAACGATGTCCACGGAAGGACGGTATGTCACAACTGCAGGGAACAGTGTGACGAGCATATCTGATCATATACCCGCGCTATATTATTCCGCTTGCTTAGTAGGACAACTGGCTAATAACTGCTGTAAATGTGCCCCTAAATCTTGCTGGGCAAACTGCTGACTGGCAATGGCCATCTGCTTTAATGTCTGCAACGCCTGCTCTACACCTTGTTGTTCAATTAAGGTTTTAGCGTAAGCCGCTGCATCAGCACCACGTTGTAATAAGCCTGCAACTTGATCAAGCGTGACTTCCTGCTCCATCACCTGCTGTAAATCGGCCAGTAACTGTGACACCTTGGCCGACTCCACCAAAGCACCTTCCACGCTGATTAAACGACCAACCGGATCAGCTGCTAAAGTGGTAGCCACACAAGAAGCGACAGAGCCTGCTTCCGCGCCAGCGGCTACAGCTTCTAAACCCTGAGTACGGATTTGTTCTACCGCCCGCTGTAGCTGCTGATCTTTCGCCAGCCAGGCTTGTTCTAACTGCTGTTTTTCATCGCCAGCTAAGTAACCACAGCTGGTCAGTAAAAAAGACAAAGTGGCAGGTACTAAAAAATACAAAGATTTCATAACAAACTCCGGAAAAAGAACTGATGCTTTGTGGCTATAGCTGGGGGAAAAGTTCAAAAAAATCAAGGTGAAGTAAAAGAGGTCAGAGCCAAGGCTCTGACCACAACATATACCCAAGTTATTTGAAGATTCAGGGAGGCGACAAGTCAGTTAGACCCCAGGAGCATAGTTAACCTATGTGACTGGGGCGAAATGGCGCAGTCAACAAAGCTGCAGCTTCAAGGACGACGGGTATTAGTGACCAGCGATTTGCATCTGGCCTATCAATACAGAACCTGTCAGCACGCCACCACGAGGGTCAACGTCTTTGCCTATGGCCTGAATATCCATAAACATTTGCTGCAAAGTACCAGCTATAGTGATTTCGGATACAGGGAATTGAATTTGACCGTTTTCAACCCAGAAACCTGCAGCACCACGCGAGTAGTCGCCTGTGACTGTATTGACGCCCTGCCCCATCAGTTCTGTCACCAACAAGCCCGTGCCCATATCACGGCACAGCTGAGCTAAGTCGGCATCCCCATGTTGCACTAACCAGTTATGGATACCACCGGCATGACCCGTGCTTGGCAAACCTAACTTACGGCCTGAATAACTGGTGGTCAGGTAGGTATTTAATACGCCTTGATCCAGCACTGTTAAATCGCGGGTTTTCA
This sequence comes from Rheinheimera sp. KL1, assembly GCF_001275035.1. Lineage (NCBI taxonomy): Bacteria > Pseudomonadati > Pseudomonadota > Gammaproteobacteria > Chromatiales > Chromatiaceae > Rheinheimera > Rheinheimera sp. KL1. The sequence goes on along the minus strand of NZ_LAMX01000015.1, from coordinate 85,120 downwards.
CACCTTCGCCATCAAAAGGACTGGAGGCTAAAGCTTGTTTTAAATGCGGGCGCTCAATAATAGTGACTTTGTCGGACATCACTGGTTGGCCTACTTTATCCAGCAAGAAACTGGATTTACGGTAAATACTGCCGCCGCTGATGGCGGAAACCAAATGACCAAAAATACTGCTGGCGATATCAGCACGGAAAATAACTGGTACTTTTTGCGTACCGAGCTTACGGCCATTTAAGCGTTGTACTGTTTCCATCGCCGCTTCACGGCCAATCTGAGCCGGGTCCAATAAGGCACCTAATTCACGGGCCACTGTGTAGCTGTAGTCGCGCTGCATATCATCGCCATCTTCACCAATCACCACACAGCTTAAACTGTGACGGCTGCTTGGATAACCAACTAACTGGCCATGACTATTGCCATAAACTTTTAAGCCCTGATGTGACGAAAAGGATGCGCCCTCCGAGTTGGTGATCCGCGCATCGTAAGCAAAAGCAGCCTCTTCAGAAGCTTTACACCATTCAATAGCCTGTTCGGTAGAGACCGAAGCCGGATGGAATAAATCCAGATCCGGCGGCGATAATTCCAGCCAGGCCGCATCAGCTAAACCTGCATGTGGATCTTCAGAGGTGTATCGGGCTATATCAATAGCAGCCTCTACAGTGCGTTTTAACGCAGCGGGGCTTAAGTCAGCGGTAGACGCCGAGCCTTTACGCTGGCCGACATAAATGCTGATGCCTAAACCACCGTCCTGATTAAACTCGACGGTTTCTACTTCACCATGACGGGTCTCGACACTTAAACCGCGAGTGCGGTTCATCGATGCTTCAGCACTGGTTGCACCTAATTGTTTGGCATGCGCCAGCACCTGGCTGACCGCATCTTTGACTTCGGCGATTTCTTGCCAGATTGTTATTTCGGTTTGACTCATCTGTTTTTATACCTACCAGAATTTTACGCTCAGCTTACCATAGTTCCACAATAATTGGACGCAGGGGTGGTCAACACAGCTGCCTAGATGTTGGACGACTCGGCCCAAAGTAATTGGAGTTGCAGCAAGGCGACAAGCGAACGAGATCCCAGGAGCATAGTTGTCTATGTGACTGGGGCTAGGAGTGCGGTTAACGCCGCTGCGGCTTCAAGTACGAAGGGCGCCGCTGCTATTGCTCGGGAGATCAGGTATACTTGCCACATTAAATAAGATGGTAAGAGAATTCTATGGCCGATATGACCGACTTTACCCATGGCGACGACTGGGATGTTGAGCATGGTAAGAGTAAAACCCAAGTCAAAAAAGAAATGACTGCGTTACAAAAGCTGGGCGAAGAGCTGGTGGCGTTAAGCCTGCTGCCCGCGCTAAGTTAGATTTAGATGAAGAGTTAAAAGACGCTTTAGCGCTGGCTGATAAGCTGGTGAAAAAGCACGAAGCATTGCGCCGCCATATCCAGTTTATTGGTCGTTTAATGCGTACCCGTGATCTGGAGCCTATAGAGCGTGCTTTGGCCGTGCTGCGTAATACCAATCAGGCAGCGACCCGTAAGTTTCACTTAGTAGAAACCTGGCGCGATAAATTGATTGCTAACCCGGACGCCTTAACTGAATTTGTTGAGGCATTCCCCGAAGTGGACGTACAGCAGTTACGTGCGCTTATTCGTAATGCCAAAAGAGAACAGGAAAAAGGTTTGCCACCTAAGGCGTTCCGTGAATTGTTCCAGCTGATTAAACCGGCTATTTTAGAAGATTAAAAAATGGGGTCAAATATGACCCCATTTTTATATCAACCGTTTCACCACTAAATCCGCACCTATACGGCGCAACTGACCTAACAGCTTTTGCACTACTTCCGGATAATCGCGTACTGTTTCAATTTCTGAATAATGCACAATTTCAGTGGCATGGGCTGTGATGACCTGTTTTTCCTGCTCCAGCAGAGTTTTTAACTGCTGCAACTCGTCTTCGACATAAATACCGTTTTCAAAATCCAGAGCAAAAGCACGAGGATTCAGGTTATGGCCTGTAAAAAGATGTTTGACACCATCTACACTCAAGCCTTTCAGATGGTAGCTGTTGTCTTCATGTTTCCACAGTTTGACGTGTAATAAACCTGCATCGATGAATTTTTGATTCGCGCGGACAAACTTACGCAAAATGGTTTCGTAGAAATAAGGCAGACCACCAATTTTGCTAAAACGCTGACCTGGCGGAATATAAAAATCGTTAGCAGTTTTATCGCCCACTACTATGGTCACTGTGACACCACGTTTTAAACATTTACGTAGCGCACGAGCCAAAGCCACAGGCGGATTAAAATAAGGGGTATAAATTAAGACGTCCTGTTGTGCCACAGAAAGCAAAGCAAGCACTGTACTATTCAGCTCGTTATTACGCCGTCCCAGGCCCATCAGCAAGGAAGCACGTAAAGCTGAATCGGTTTTATCCGCATACTGATAACGGGTGGCTTTGGCATGTTTGAGCCATAAACGTGACTGACGTTTCACCGCCTGACTGACATAGTCTTCATCGTCTAAGAGTTCAGGCGTTTGTTCCTCATCGCCAAATAATTGCTGATGCGCCTGCACTATGGCGTCTGTCATCACTTGATTTTGCAGCACTAAATAACGGTCAGCACGGTAACGGTTTTGTTCGGCCAGATAGACATTGTTCAGTGATGCACCGCTGTACAGCAGGGTTTGATCAAACACGAAACCTTTCAAATGCAGTACACCAAACAGCTCACGCTTTTTCACCGGCACGCCAATAATTTGGATAGGCAAGTCGTAGTCTTTGGCAATCTCACGATAAAAATCGTTGTTGGTGCGGGCGCCTTCCTGCCCAATCAGACCACGACGGGCGCGGTGATAGTCGACATACACAGTCACCTGTAAATCAGGTTTCTGCTGTTTAGCTGCAAATAAAGCCCGCAGAATTTGCTCACCTGCTTCATCAGCCTGCAAATACAAAGCCGTGATCACAATACGATGTTGAGCACGCTGGATCAAATCAAGCACTGTGCTTTTGTAATCGGCAGCTGACCACAATACAGAAACGGTTTCAGCCACCAGATCTGTTTTTGGCAATTTGGCCAGACGACGTCTGTTTAACAAAGTTTGTAACATAGCAGGCGAAATTCTCAGTCAGCGCTTAATTTTAAGAGTGGGATCTTGCCGTAAAACTGCTTGAAGGGACAGCCTTTTTTACGGCAAGGCAGGTTAAGCCGTACCACCTACCGTCATCGCATCCAGTTTTAAGGTCGGCTGACCCACACCGACAGGCAAGCTTTGGCCTTGTTTACCACAGACCCCAACACCAGCATCCAGCGTCAGGTCGTTACCCACCATAGACACCTGCTGCATCGCCTCCGGGCCATTACCAATCAGAGTTGCGCCTTTAATAGGGGTGGTAATTTTACCATCTTCAATCAGATAAGCTTCTGAGGCTGAGAATACAAACTTGCCTGAGGTGATATCCACCTGACCACCACCAAAATTCGGTGCATAAATGCCTTTTTTCACGCTGCCAATAATTTCTTGTGGGTCATATTCACCGGCCAGCATGTAAGTATTGGTCATACGAGGCATAGGCAAATGGGCAAAAGACTCTCGACGGCCGTTGCCTGTTGGCGCCACGTTCATCAGCATGGCGTTGTGCTTATCCTGCATATAACCTTTGAGAATGCCGTTTTCGATCAACACGTTGTATTGGCTGGCAGTACCTTCGTCGTCGATATTCAGCGAACCACGGCGATGAGCCAAAGTGCCGTCATCGACAATAGTGCAGTGCTTGGATGCAACCTGCTCCCCAATACGACCCGCAAAAGTAGAGGAACCTTTGCGGTTAAAATCCCCTTCCAGACCATGACCAACGGCTTCATGTAACAGCACGCCAGGCCAGCCAGAGCCTAATACCACAGGCATAGTGCCGGCTGGAGCGTCTACAGCTGTTAAGTTGACCTGAGCCATACGCACGGCTTCGCGGGCATACCCTTGCCAACGCGGTGAGCCATTCACATCTTCAAGGAAATACTGATAGTCAGTGCGAGCGCCACCACCGCTGCCACCGCGTTCACGGCGACCATTGTGTTGCAGCAGCACTGAACAGTTTAACCGTACTAAAGGACGGATATCTGTTGCAAAAGTGCCGTCAGAGGCAGCTACCAATATTTCTTCATACACACCGGACAAACTCACAGCGACCTGTTCAGCACGGCTATCGAGACTACGGATATAAACTTCCATCTGCTTGAGTAGCTCAACCTTGGCAGTGTTATCCAGACTTTGCAGTGGCTCACAAGGTAAATAAATTTCTGGTTGAGTTTGCTGCTTAAAGACCTGTACAGTGCCTTGTTGCCCTACAGCTGCTATACCACGAGCTGCTTCTGACGCTTGTTTTAAGGCAGCTGCAGAAATAGAGTCGGCATATGCAAAGCCGGTTTTTTCACCACTGATGGCGCGAACCCCCACACCCCGTTCGATGTTAAAAGAGCCGTCTTTGACTAAACCATCTTCCAAACCCCAGGATTCATGCACACTGGACTGAAAATATAAGTCAGCGTAATCCAGCTTGTGCGCAAATAAAAAGCCTAAGCTTTGCTGTAAATCACTGGCGCTTAAGTCACTGGCGCTTAACAGGTTATGTTCGACCTTACTCATACTTTGAACTCACTTTGAAATCTGTTGTGGTGCCTTACCGGCATTTTCTCTGCCAGCTGCTGGCAATAATCTAAATCAATTTCGACACTCAGCACCATTTCGCTGCTGCCATCGGCTTCGGCCAGAATGCGGCCCCAAGGGTCGATAATTAAACTATGGCCATAAGTCTGACGACCATTGATATGAGTGCCTACCTGAGCAGGTGCAACGACAAAACTCTGGGTCTCTATGGCACGGGCTCTTAACAAGGTATGCCAATGTGCTTCCCCTGTCACAGTAGTAAAAGCCGAAGGTACAGCCATCACATTCATGCCTTGAGCCGCTAAAGCCTGAGCTAAACCTGGAAAACGCATATCGTAACAAATCAGCATGCCCAGTCTTAAATCGCCCAGCTGGGTCAGAGTTAGTTTTTTACCTGCCATAGTAGTAGCTGATTCCAAATACTGCTGACTACTGTCGTTGACTAAGGCATCAAACAGATGAATTTTCTGATAATCCGCCAGTAATTCACCTTCAGGGCTGTATAACAGACTACTTGCGGCAAAACGCTTTGGATCAGAAGTACGGGTTGGCAAAGTACCAACCAGTAAATACAGCTGATATTTTTTTGCTAAAGTCGCATAAGCACTTTGCAAAGTGCCTGCGCCTAAGGTTTCCGCCAGTTGCAGATTTAAACCATCAGGGCCGGCAAATACGGCCACACCTTCGGGTAAGACCGCCAGATGCTGTTCTGCTTTAGGTAACTGTGCCAGTAATTGATCCACTTTGGCCAGATTGGCTAAAGCATCAGGGCCACTGGTCAGTTGTACTGCAGATAAACGCCAGAGGTTAGCCATTGGCTTTGTCCTTGGTTTTGCTGTTGGCGGCAGGCTTGGCAGGCTGTTGCTGCGACTCTTGCTCCTGCTGCAAACGTAAGCGTTTTTCCTGTTCGGCTTTTAACAAATCAGAACGTGGAATTTCAACTTCAGTTGTATGACGAGCCACTTCAACCACTTCAGGCTGATCAAAGTTACCTGTCACGACAAAATTCACTTTTGAAATGACTTCAGCCGATTCCACAATTTCGTCCAGAGCTAAAGCTGCCAAACCGGTCGCAGGGTTAAACTGCAATAAGGCAACTAACACAGGCAAACTTGAGGTGATCTTGGGTAAAAATGCCATCTGATAATCCAGCTGACGGGTGACTAAGTCGGCATAACCCTGAATTTCAATTTTACCTGCTGCACCATCCACCATGGTATTGTTGGTATGGGCCACACCTTTATCCAGCTGTAAATCACCTTTCATTTCAGTGTAGAAAAAGCCTTTGGAGAAAATATCCCTGAAGTCTAGCTTCAGCTTACGCACCAAAGAACCCAAACTAAATATCGACAATAAACGTGCACCTTTGTCGCTGACCTCGGACAAAGAGCCTTCCCCCAACTGCCAGTTCAGTTTGCCGCCTAAAGTGGCATAGTTAAACTGGGTAGGCCCACCAGCCCAACTTAAATCATCAATGCGAACTTCAGCAGAACTGCCTGCTACGGCCGAGCTTAAATGGTAATCTTTCATCAGTTGACCAAAATCAGGGCTGATTAAGCTAGCTGATAATGTGGTGACACCTGCTTCCGTATCTTTTTGCCACTGACCTTTGATACTTAACTGATGCTTTTTGTAACGTGATTCAAAGCTCTGAATCGTTAAGCGCTCGCCATCAGATTCGGTTTGCATTGTCAGTTGGCCTAAATCAAAAGGCCCAAACACACAACTTTTACAATCCAGTTTGATAGGTGGTAAGTCGGCCAGCCATGGCATAGGTTCGGGTTTCACCACATCAGCCAACGCTTTGGCAATTTGTTGCTCTTTCGTCAGCTTTGCCAGAGATTCGGCAGCAGCCAAGGCTTCAGCTTCGGCTTTCAACGGGTCATAAGGGAATAATTTCAAAAACTCCAGATTGGCTTCTATCCCCTGCGCCATCAAGTCTTTTGCAAACTGTAACTGGCCTTTGGTTTGAGTGGAATTGATGTCCACGACCCAAGAATTGGCTTCCGGCTTCAGCTGCAGTTGTACCTGATCAAAGCTTATCTCGTCCGTCACCTTCAGCGTATTTACTTTGGCTTTGACGGAAGTCAAAGCAGGCAAGAGTCCGGTTTCATCCGATTGCTGACTGACTTGATGACGAATCAGCTCAAACCAAGGCATAAAGTCGGTTTTATCCAGATTGGCACTGATGGTAAAACCATCGGCAAAACCGGCATTTTCTTTGTCGCCTAAACTCAAATGGGCACGACCTATCTGCCCCTGCTCATGCACATAACTGGCGTCAAAAAATACTAAATCCTGATAAGTTAAGGCGATGACTGAATTATCCTGACTACCACTGGACGACCAGAATACAGTGCCCGCCTGGCCTGACTTTTTCGCTAAAGGCGCTGGCAGCAGTAATTCGGTATCGGTCAAATCCAAGGCTAAATCAGCCTGATAGGTATAGCCTTCACCTGCTAACAACAAGTCCAGCTTAAACTGCCAGTTCAGAGGGCCTGCTGCAAAGTGCTCCAGTTGAGGTGCTAAACTCAATAGCAGTTCCTGACTATTCTGCAAACCCTGGCTTAACAAAGACACCTTGTAGTTATCTTGTTGCTGCTCACCACGAAAGCCAAACTGCACAGGAATATTACTGATAAAGAGCTGTAAATCATCAGCTGTCAAAATGTCGTTATGAAACGAGAGCCGACCTGTCAGGTTTTCACCAACTAAAGCTGGAGCCGACAAAGCCACTCCATTGCGCTCAAAGTCGATAGCACCTTTGATATCTACTGTTGGTTCATTCAGGCCAATGCTCAGACGCACGTCACCTTTAACTGGACCTGTGACGCCTAAATAAGCCAGAGTTTCCCCAACAGAATCGTGCAAAGGTGAAGCCTGCATTAGGGTGGTGACTTGTTCCGCCAGCAATTGTTGTTTGATATCGATGATCAGCTTATCGGCGTTATATAAATCAGGAATACCAACCTGCACCCCTTGTTCTACAGGCGCATCCACCAGATAACCAGATTTGCTGCTGATTAGCATGGCCGCATTTTCAAAAAACAGTTCAGCCGACAAATCCGTTAAACTGGGCCAGTTTTCATCAAATAAAAACTCAGCATTGGTCACCTCAGCCACTGCCTGAAATACACCGTCTTTTTCAGCATAAGGGTAAGCAGAAAAATCACCGGACCATAATACTTTCCCTGAACTGACATCCCCCGAGACCAGCGCTGGTTTCAGGTAATTAATCACAGACTCCGGCATATAAAATTTCGGGAAAAACTGTTCTGCGTTTTGCACCGGTACGCCATGCAGCTCTGCAACTAAATCCATGTCAGGTTTATCGTCCAGATTGACCACTAGTTCAGCCTCGAGGCTAAAAGCGTCCTGCCACAAACTTAAGTAAGGCACTAAGATTTGCCAGTTGCCAGCGCGCTTGCGCCAGGCCAGCTCTAATTCAGCGCCTTTGTACGTCCAGTCTTTGCTAAAAGCCTCTCCCCACTGCAGTGCACCGTCTTGTGCTTTTAAGCCCAGCCAGCCAAAATGAGGGGACGCAACAAAACGGCCGTTAAAGCCTTTGACACCAGGCACATCAGCCACTGGTGCTGAAGAGAATTCATTAAATTGACCGGACAAGTACCACTGATCACGTTCTGTAACCAGATCCACTCGATCAATTTTACCATCCAGTTGATAAGCAAGCAGAGACTGCAGTTGCTCGGACCCATCAGAAAACAGTTCCAGCAAAGGACGAGCAACCCCTAACTGCAGATGTTGTAACGAGGCCTGATAACCCAATTCATTCTGACTCAGCTGCAACTGTAAACCTGGCCAGCTTTGACTGCTGTTACTCAGCGTCATAGGGCTTGAGCTTAAGTTCCAGCCTTTAGCCATAGGCACCCAACGCAGATAACCGTCAGACAAAGCAACTTTATTCCAGACGCCATCTTTCAGCCAGCCAACGTTGTTGTCGGATAAAGCCACATCTATTTGTTGTAACTTGCCGGCTTTAATATCGCCCCAGGCGGCAAAGTTCAGTTTGGCGCTGTTAAGCTTGCGGGTTTGAGGTAATAACTGCTGAAACCATGGCAATAAATCCAATTGCTGGCTGGCCAGATACAGCTGGCCCTGAGCTTTAGAGGGTTCGCCTGTTAAATCAATGATAAAAGACAAAGTATTGGCCGTGACATCAGCCACAGACAGCTCGCCCCAGCCCTGATGACGCTCCCCCTCGTTTTGCCAGTTCAGCGCTTTGATATCCAAGCGGATATCCTCGTCCTGGGTGTTGTGAAACACCAGCTGGCTATCGAGCACGGAGAAATGTTGTAGCTGTTTAAAAAACAGATCCTGCAAGGCATCAAATAGCTGTTGGTTATCCGTAGGAGTGGCGACCCCAGTGCCTAGCCAACGTTGAGCATCCACTCTGTAGGTTAAGCCTGTCAGTTCAAAATGAGCAGCACTGAGTTTCATGGTGCGCAGCGAACGCCAGAAATCTAAACGAATACCGGTTTCCTGGACTGTTAACTGCGGCTGATAACTGCTGTCGAGAACTTCCAATTGCTGTAACACCAAAGCGGGGCCGGTGCCCTGCCAGCCAGCAGATAAAGCGCCAATCCTTACTTCAGTGCCGTATTCGGCTTTGATCCACTGCTCAATATCGGTTTTATAACCAGGGGCATACGGCAAGCCAAAACGTAAGGCTGAGACTAAGGTGGCCATCAACACCACGAAGATAGCAAAAAAGATCCAGAGCTTGTGTAAGCAATACAACCAGGCCTGTTTTACTGTTCGCACTACATCATCACCACGTCAAATTGTTCCTGACCGTATTGAGGTTCGATCACGACACTGATTTGTTTACCAATAAAAACTTCAAGTTCAGCCATGCTATGAAATTCATCATTTATCAATGCATCTTTTACCGCAGGTGATGCATAGACTACAAATTTATCTGCCACATAAGCACGGTTCACCCGGACTATTTCCCGCAATATTTCAAAACAGACAGTTTCGACTGTTTTTAAACTACCACGCCCCTCACAAACAGGGCATTCGCCACAAAGCACATGCTCTAAACTCTCCCGAGTACGTTTGCGGGTCATCTCCACCAAACCCAGCGCAGAAAAACCATGAATATTGGTTTTGGTTTTATCCCGGCCCAAAGCCACTTCTAAACTATGCAACACGCGCTTCTGGTGCTCTTCGCTTTGCATGTCGATAAAATCGATAATGATAATGCCGCCCAGATTGCGTAATCGCAACTGACGCGCTATGGCCTGGGTGGCTTCGATATTGGTGTTAAAAATGGTTTCTTCTAAATTACGATGGCCAACAAAAGCACCGGTATTGACGTCTATAGTGGTCATGGCTTCGGTTTGGTCGATCATCAGATAACCACCACTTTTCAGCATAACCCGACGTTCCAGCGCGCGCTGGATTTCATTTTCTACATCGAATAAATCAAACACAGGCCGCTCGCCCGGATAATACTCCAGTCTGGCTGTCATCTCTGGCACAAACTCTTCAGTAAAAGCATGTAGTTGCTGATAAGTCAGCTTACTGTCGATTCGCACCCGCTCCAGATCAGAGCCGACAAAGTCACGCAAAATACGATAAGCCAGCGTCAGCTCTTCGTACAACATGGTTTCTTTGCGGGCATTTTTCTTACGTTTTAAAACTTTGGCCCATAACTTTTGTAAAAACTTACCATCGTGCAGCAGTTCATCTTCACCTGCCCCTTCAGCTGCAGTACGAACTATGTAGCCACCAGTTTCATCCAGACAAGTGCTGACAATATCTTTCAAACGCTGACGCTCAACTTCACTTTCAATACGCTGAGAAACACCAACATGAGCCGAACCAGGCATAAACACCAGATGACGACTGGGTAAAGTGATATCAGTGGTTAAACGGGCGCCTTTGGTGCCGAGAGGATCTTTCACCACCTGCACCAGCAAATACTGGCCTTCGTGCACCAGCAAACGGATATCTTTTACCGGACCCGCTTTGAGTTCAGCGTCCGCTATGTTTAAACCTGCAGTGACAATATCTGAGGCATGTAAAAAGGCGGCTTTATCCAGGCCTATGTCGACAAAAGCGGCCTGCATACCAGGCAAAACGCGACTGATTTTGCCCATATAAATGTTGCCGACCAGACCATGTTTGGCCTGACGCTCAATATGCACTTCCTGCAAGACACCGTTTTCAATCAAAGCAACCCGGGTTTCACTTGGGGTGACGTTGATCAATAATTCTGCGCTCATCGCTGCTCCTTCAGAGCCTGCAGCAACTGGGCTGTTTCATACAAAGGCAAACCGACTACGGCAAAGTAACTGCCATCGATGCGTTGTACAAATTGACCAGCCAGTCCCTGAATACCATAACCACCGGCTTTATCAGCCGGCTCGCCTGTATTCCAATACCAGAGTATTTCCTGTTCGGACAGCTGTTTAAACCAGACTTTAGTCGCGACTGTCGTGCTGATGACTCCCTGCTCTGTCGCAATAGCAACAGCAGTTTTTACCCAATGACTACGACCTGACAATAATCTCATCATGCGCTGAAAATCAGCCTCGTCCACAGGTTTACCTAAAACTAAGTCATCGACCTGCACTATAGTATCTGCACCCAGAGTCGGCAGCGGTAGCTGTTGACTCTGATAGCCAGCCAGAGCTTTTTGCTCCGCTAAACGCAGTACGTACTGATCGGCGGTTTCGCCCATTAATTGAGTTTCATCAATAGTGCCACTGACCAGCACAAAATCCTGCTGCAACTGGCCTAATAATTCGCGGCGACGGGGGGAAGCGGAAGCAAGGGCTATCATAAAGACACTCAATGAATTTTAAACTGGCGACGGATACGGCGTAATAACCAGAAGATCCAAGGCCAGACCGCAGCACCAGTCACTACAGGCCATAAATAGGCCATAGTAAAGACCACGCCAGTTAAGAAATGACTGAGCCAAAAGATAAAATAATGATAAAACGCTAAAAACAGCGCTATAACTAAACTTTGCTGCAAAATGGAGAAATTACGGATTTTCAAATGGTGTGCAGAACAGAAATAAATAATGACAGAGTAAGCTAAAGCGTTGACGCCAAGCACAGTACCGACCAGCACATCCAATAAAAAACCAACGACAAAAGCAGTACCTATACTGACTCGAAATGGCAAAGCCAAAGCCCAGTAAAACAATACCAATAAAGGCCAGTCGGGGCGGAATAGTTTCACCATAGCGGGTAAAGGCACCACAGCCAATACCAGCGAAAACATCAGAGATAAATACACCAGATACAAACGATGTGACTTTTCCATCAGAAATCTCCTGCCACAGCGGACGCTTCAGCATCAGGCGGGGCGATTTGCTCGTCAATTTCCGGTTTAGCTTTAGGCCAGACTAATAACACATAACGAATACGATCAAGCTGAGCATAAGGCCGGGCATATACCTGCAAAAACGGCTGCTGCGCATTACGGCTAATTCGTACGACTTCAGCCACCGGATAGCCTTCGGGGAAAATACCGTCCAAACCCGAGGTGATCAGCTTGTCGCCTTGCTGAATATCTGCGCTGTGCGGAATATGCATCAGCTTTACTTCATCCGACTGGCCCAAACCTTCAGCCACTACGTGATCGCCATTCCGCTCGACCCGCAAAGAGATAGCATGAGTAGTATCAGAAATCAGTAAAGCACGGCTGCTGGTAGGCCCCACACTGACAATTTGTCCCAGAACCCCTAAATCATCGATTAAAGGTTGCTGTGCCACTACGCCGTCGTTGCTGCCTTTGTTGATCACAATCTGGTTACTGAACGGATGACTGTACACAGCCAGCACTTCGGCAACCAGACGTTTGCTATCAGCCACAGGCACTGAGCCTAACAGTGAACGCAGTTTGTCATTTTCCTGCTGTAAAAATTGCAGGCGCTGCATCTGGGTATTTTGCCGCAGCAAAGTTTCACGCAGCTTCTGGTTTTGCTCCAGTAAACGCTGGTGAGACATAAATTGCTCGGAGGCATCAGACAACATGGCTTGAGGTAAATTGGCCAGATAATACAAAGGACTCACAGTTGCGGTTAAATAACTACGCAACTGTGTGGAACTATCGGTAAATCTGTCCAGCGTCATTAGCCCAACACTACACAAGACTGCAAGAAACAGTCGTAATGGCAGAGATGGGCCACGCTCAAAGATAGGTTTCATTCAGGACTGACTTGTTAGTCGTAACTAAACACATCACCGCCATGCATGTCGATCATTTCTAAAGCTTTACCACCACCACGAGCAACGCAGGTCAGCGGGTCGTCAGCTACAACCACAGGAATACCGGTTTCTTCCATCAACAGACGGTCTAAATCACGCAATAATGCGCCACCACCTGTTAACACCATGCCGCGCTCTGAAATATCAGAAGCCAGCTCTGGTGGAGACTGTTCTAAAGCCACCATAACGGCAGAAACGATACCAGCTAAAGGCTCTTGTAAAGCTTCTAAAATTTCGTTGCTGGTCATAGTGAAACTGCGAGGCACACCTTCAGCCAGATTACGGCCACGGACTTCAATTTCCAGAATTTCGTCGCTTGGGTAAGCTGAACCAATTTCTGTTTTGATACGCTCAGCTGTGGCTTCACCAATCAGAATGCCGTAGTTACGACGAATATAGTTGATGATGGCGTCGTCAAACTTGTCACCACCAATACGAACTGATGAGGAATACACCACACCGTTCAAAGAGATAATAGCAACTTCAGTAGTACCACCACCAATGTCGACCACCATAGAACCAGTCGCTTCAGATACAGGTAAACCTGCACCTATTGCAGCAGCCATTGGCTCGTCAATTAAGTAGACTTCGCGTGCACCAGCACCCTGAGCAGATTCACGGATAGCACGGCGTTCAACCTGGGTAGAACCACAAGGCACACACACCAGTACACGTGGGCTTGGACGCAGAAAACTGTTGCTGTGTGCTTGTTTGATAAAATGCTGCAGCATTTTTTCAGTCACATAGAAGTCGGCAATTACACCGTCTTTCATAGGACGAATGGCTTTGATATTGCCAGGAGTACGGCCAAGCATACGCTTGGCGGCGTGGCCAACGGCCGCAACACTCTTTGGTCCGCCAGTTCTTTCCTGACGAATAGCAACTACTGAAGGCTCGTTTAATACGATACCCTGATCTTTTACGTAAATGAGTGTATTGGCTGTCCCCAGTCGATCGACAGATCATTTGAAAACAGACCACGCAATTTATTTAACATGGAACAGACTAATCCTTTTAACTAAGAGGTGGTGACACAAGGTGCCCGACGAAATGGTGCTTATTTTAAGTAACAAAACGCCAAGAAAATAGCTTTATCTTTAGTTTTTACCAAATTAAACCAAAGCTATTGAAAAGCCAATTGTTTCGTCATCAGACAAGGCAGATGAATTTAAGTTTTGTCAGCACTGAATTAGTTTTAGTTCAGTCGCTCCTGCCAGAAGATTTGGCGTTTATTGCCTGATACCGACCAAACTGAGCTTCTGCTGCAGGGTTTGTGAGTACCGTACCGCCATTCCACGGGAACTGCAGATAATTGAGCGCTGGTGGGATCTGGTATTGCATAGTGGCAGTACCGGGCACTCCTGGCGCTGGAATGAAAATACCAGAAAACGGATTTTGTCCTGTGACCAAAGTTCCGGACGTGCCGCCTTTTAAGGTGGTAATGCCTGTTACATTTAAGTTACTTGCTGCATAGAGGGAGCAATTATCATCTAAATTGCGCTCAAACCGGCTGCCATTCCAATACTGGCTTTGCAACACGATAGGCAAGTCTTCGTCTTCAGGGCCTGAAGCGTTTAACAGTGCAAAACGGCCATAACGCATATCCAGAGTCCCACTGAGAGCCTCAGCAACACAGCTACTGCCACAGGCCCCTGCACTGGTCGGGTCCATATCTTTTACCTCTAAGCTCCTACCATCCAGAGCATCAGTAATCTGAATACCAGCTTTTAACGACGAGTAAGGGCCGTCGGGTAGAGCTGGCTTGCTAAAGCTCAGATCGGTATGCATCAACTTATATTCCCCGGCTACCCAACTCGACGCCGGAACATTAATTCTGCTACTGAGGCTTGTACCGTTGTCAGCATTTTCCAGCACCACAGAAGGCACAGCGAGCACGCCATAAGCTGGACCGTAGTTCTGAGTAATTTCACCAGCAGAATTTCTGGCCTGAAGTTCGTAAGCCAGTTTTATCGCAGGTTGTCCCATGTAAGTGAACGCTGCACAGCTATTCTCAAGGGTGGAACTGGCCAAGCTGTAATGCTTCGGATAGAAACGCCCCACTATGTAAGGAACACTGCTAAAAGCAGCACCTGAACCTGTGCCTAAATAATCATTATCCGCAACTCTGGCCAACACACTGAAACTACCTGCTTCATTCCAACCGAAACCGGAACTATTGAACATTCCGTTTGTTATTTTGGTAAAAGTAGCGCCTTGAGTGAAAGTTCCATCGACGCCTCCGGCAGGGTGCACCAATTGGCCAAATTCTACGGCAACAGTTTCGGGAGCGGTAGTCTCATTACCATAGTTAGGAGTGACGGCTCCCAGTGCATTCACAGCAGAAACATCAAGCTGGAAAGGTTCTCCCGCTGCAATAAAGCCTGGCCCAGTATCCAGGCTTTGCGGATTTATTGTATTAACAGGATTTGTAGGGTCAGAAGTATCTGAAAATAAAGCGTTAGTGACATTAATACGATAAGGACGAACCACAAAATCGCTAAAACCACTCAAAGTAACAGCAGGATTATTACCTGCTGCAGGTAACGACAGAGATGCAGATAACCTTAATTGCCCTACATCACTGTACTCAATACCCAGGGGGGCAAAACCCTGATTATCAAAGGTAAGACTAACGTTTTTAGTGTTCCCTTCTTCAGAACCATTGAAGATCGTGCTGGTCGTTGCCGAAGTAGTATTATCTATGAGTGTAAGAGTCTGGCCAGGAACACAACTTATCGGATTACTGCAGTCAAAAGACATAGCTACATTGCGGGTTCCTGTAGTTCTGGCTTCACAAGTCATAGTATCAGTATTAGTTTTAACCGCTCGTAAATAGCCGCCGCCTTGAACAGCTGCAATCTGATTTGCTATGCCTGCCGTTGATGTTTTATCCCGATAAAACTTAAATCCTGCATTACTGAAGTTAATTTTACAGCCAGAGGTGCTGCACACCGCAGGATTAGGCGCTCCAGTCAGTGACAGTGTGGTGTCACCTGGATTAGTCTGGCGTAAATAAACTGTAGTACTAGCTGTAAATGTAAGATTATTTCCCCCAACAAAAGTACCGCCGTTACTTGCGCTGATCGTAGTGCTCACCGGGCCTGCTGCCAATACGCTACAAGAACTATTAGCGCAGGCCTTAATTTCAATAGTTTCGGCTTCGCAAGTCAGGCCTTTATTCGCATACACTAATTCAAAGTGATGTACTTGATTGCCTAACTCTATAGGCGTAGAAGGTTTCTGAGTACAAACCTGGATATTGGTAATTTCGTGGAAGTTGGTATTATCGCCCGTCGAACCAGTGTAAGACAGCAATAAATTGGCAGGTGGAACTGGCTGGCCTAAGGCTAATAAATTTGTAGAAGTTAATAAAGTACTGTAAGTAGTTCCGCCAGCAAGACGACGCTCTAGCTGAAAGGCAACAGCGGTTGAACTTGAGGCTGTGGAATCTATAGTAATTCTGTATCTGTCACCACGGCCCAGGCTGCTGCCCGATGCACTGAGTGCCGGAGACAATGTCGTAGTACCACCCAGCCAGCCGTAACTGGTGCTGCTCGCAGCCCTTACTCCTATAGCATTAGGTCGGGCCGAAGTGCCGCCAACCCGCCCTTCTGTTGCCTGAGAGAAGCTACCGTATTCATCAAAGCCTATCCCCAGCCAGCCGCCAGCGAAACCACTTTGACTTGGGCTGACATTAGTGCGCTGCGCATAGCCCAAACTGCCACCATAACTACCAGGAATCGGAGTGACTGAAGCGTCAGATAAAACCAACGCAATACCATCAGCGCCATTCGTACCACCACCATAAGCATAGTGGTCAAATTCTATGGTCATTTTATTACCAGCAGCAGGAAAACTGCGTTTAAAGGTAATAGAGGTCGATTGATTTTTTATGTTTTCAGTTAACCGCAACCGACTGGGCGATGTTCTGAGTGAAGGGGAGGTACTGTTGCGTTGAGTCAGGTACCAGTTGGTATCGCTGGTGAAGTTTTCATTGAAGCATTCGTTAGTGCAGCTGGCAGTTTGTTGGTACATGGCTTGAATTTCTGCCGCAGTAGGCTCATGAGCAAAAAACTTTACCTCATCAATCTGACCACGAATGCCATTGTCTCCGTCTGGCAAAGCGCCAATAGATAAGCCGGTATCCCCATCATTAGGCGTGCGATCGCTGTTGCCATTACCTATAGTTGCATTGGGCGTATTGCTAACTAATACATTGTTGACATACAAACGCAGCCGCTTATTTTGTTTACTGTAACTTACAGCAATATGTTTCCATTGCCCGTCGAATATGCCTGAGCCATTCACTTCTACATAACGTAAGTCTTCGCTTTGCATCCGCACGGCAAAACGTAACCGTCCTGCAGAAGTGCGTAATAGCTCAAAACGTCCGTCATCGTCGTCCTCTACGCCGTCTTCATCTCCATAAGCCAGAATCACCTGCCGGCTACCCGACTGCTGAGACGCATTCATTTTTAGCCACAAGGCAAAACCAAAATCATCGGCGTTATGAAAATAAGCATTCCGCTCAACATAAACATGGGGGTTATTCGACGACGACGATCCGCGCAGGAAAGAACCAAAGGTACAAGATGCAGGTGAGGGATCAATCACAGAAGTGGCAGCACCATAACGCGCAGTACCATGCCTAAGGTTGACTGAGGAATCAAGCACCTGATTCGATGCGCCTGTCCATTGCGCTTCATCGAACTTCCAATACGCATCTGCAGCTGGCGGCGGTGCTGTCTGGCACAGGGAGGGTGTAACAGATTTATAATCACAATCACCGTAGATAGCACTATCTGGCCAGTTCCCTGTAATGGTTCCCCAGTCAGTTCTTACTGTGACATTACCGTAGACAATTGAATCTGTTAGTTTTACATGGTGTAACCCTTCAGGGAAATTATCCGTGGTTTCAATATCACCGTAGATTGTACTGTCATTGACTTCCACCAGATAACGAGCCTGCAAATTCCCATGCACTTCAGCGCCATTATTGACAAATACTCTATTGGAGTTAGTGACATTGGCCGTGATATCACCACCGTTAATAGTGACATTGTTTGAGCCAGCGCTGATATTACCTGACAGCATAGTGACATTGGTCAGAATAATTTCGTTGTTCCCTGCGCTTAAGTCACCTGTTACCGTACTATCACTTATATTGATACCGTTGTTACCCGCCAGGATCCCGGCATGGATAACAGCGCCGCCTGAGACTGTAACCTTACAGCATTGCACATTTATATGGCCAAATGCCTGACCACCGGAAAAAGTTACAGCGCCGTTGCTTGAGGTAACAGTGCCCATCACTGTTGAATTAGTGGATTGAACTGTCCCACTGACACTGATACTACCATGCACAATGGTATTATTTGTTAAAACAACATTCTGAGTGCTACCACCACCAATTGAGCTATATAAAACGGAGTTATTCAGCTGAATAGTCCTGCCACTCTCGGCAGTCAGAGTTATAGGGTTAGTGCTGTTACCTAAAGTAACACCAGTCAGATTCACTCCATTGTTAGAATGAATGGTTATTGCTGTACTGGATGTAATTACATCACCCTGCAGCAAAGAAAAAGGCTGATTCCAGGTACATGTATAAGTAGTGCCATTCCAACTACCCTGATTACCACTGCACAATGCCGGCCGGTTTGGAGGAGTAAGGTTATAGGTCGCCGCACTCGCCTGCGACATGCTTAGCATTGTTAAAACAATCAGCAGAAAAAACAGGTGGACAGAAGTCGCTACTGCATTACATTTCATAATTCACTGCCCTGAAACAACACATCACTGCCACACTTCCATTTCCAGAGTTCTTGAACTTGTATAACTGCCCTCACCGCAACGACTGATACTGGTCAGGTAATAATGCCTGCGGCCTGCGTTTGTATCATTACTTTCCACGCAGCTGACTTCTGCTTTACATTGAGCTAAACCTAGAACAAAAAAATTATACTCTTTGTCCAGACAAACCAGAGGTTCACTTATCGCTGTGTCATCAGAAGCTGACGTTTTTCGCTGTAAGGGATAAAGCTCAGCTAAACCCAGTTCTAAACCACTTTGAGCGGCAAAGAAAGCCCTGATGCCTAAAACTTCAGTTGAGACCATGCTTGAACTGCTAATAACTAACCGACTTAATGCAGCGACAAGTAGCCCCATAACCACCACAATAAACAAGGCGACCATCAGCATGGATCCTTGTTGTTTTTTTAATGAAGAAGCCAGGTGATTAGGGCACATTGGGAATATGGATCTCCTGATTAAAAAACAGATCATCCGCAAAATTACTGCTAAAGCTTAAAACCACATGGACAACCGAAGAGCGCTTTAGTACTCCATCTTCATAGGAAAATGGCTTAAGGCCCTGGTTCGGATTGAAAAAAACATCAGTGGCCATCAAAGAGCCTGCTGCACTATCCAAATCACTCACTTGTGGCAACTGCTGTAGAAGCCCGTAATCATCAAATCTATACACATCATGTAGATAGATATTAGTAGCTGCAGGTTTAGCCACTAAACAATAACGAACAGGAAAGTCCCAGACAAAAAAGCGCTGATTAGGTGAAGCCTGAGGAAAACCTATTAGAGTTGCCGAGTTAAATTCCAGTTTAACTCTTTGACCTGAGCTTTCATCTACAGCTGTTGCAGCTTTGAGCTCTAATGTTCTGTTTTTACTGTAATAATGCTCAGGCTGTGTGGGATACACAGTGATGAAATCACCTTCAGCAATCAAAGAGGAAAAATTCGTCACACTGTTACTTTGGCCACTAAAAAACGTCATGTCTAAAGCTGTTGCGGCGTTAACACCTGGTAGCTCTGTATAACGTCCGGCAAACTTCAGCGGAATAAACTCAACACAACGTCCATCGCTGGAAATACGGACACTATTGGGTAACGCATTACGTAGCTCACGGGTTAAACGTTCGATCACAAACCTGCTCTGACTTAATAAACGCTCGCGGTCGGCAGATTGCGCATACATCTGTGCTCCGTTTCGCAGAAATCCCAGGCTGAGCGTAGAAACTATCCCCAAAAGAATAATGACCAATATCAGCTCAACTAAACTAAAACCCCGCGAAGCGCTCACCATCACCAGTTCCCCCTGTAGGCAGAAAAATCTATGGTTTCACCAGAGGGTGTTGTAATACTTACCACTATAAGTTTGAGTTGTCGCTCCAGACAAAACTGATAAGGATCAGGAGCTAGAGTGCAGTTTTGGTTATTGATGATGCCATCCCTGTCACCGTCATAGCCCACTCTGACAGCGACTCCATAATTGCGGTAACTGGCCAACAGTGAATTATCAATAATATTTGCGATAGCAGCGCCATCAGAACTAAAGCCATCAAAATCATCGACATCATCAAAACTCTGACGGTCTTCACAACTGCTTCCACTACAATCTGCTGGGAAAACTAATGAGCCCGCAGCAAGCACTGGTGTAGTACAAGATACAGAGCCCTGCTCTGCGCTGGCATCACAACGATATTCACCACCAGCCCGGTCTGAATTCTCATCAAAAGAGCGAGCCAGAATTTCATTTAAAAAGCTATGACCCAGCTCGGCGGCCCGGACTCTGTGCCAGGGATCTGCGCTTTGCTTATAGAGAGGCCCCAAGCTCGCTGTAATCACCAGCAAGGCAATAGCGAGCACCACTATACCCACAATGATTTCAATCAGAGTAAAACCTTTGGGTAAAGAAAAGGGCTTTAGGTGCATGTGTGAATAAAGCCTTCAGATTCAATACATACTGCGGCATTAGTAACGCCCCGAATAACAAAACGGACACCATTACCGTTAAACAAAGCCTGAGATAAATTAGTATCTTCCACAGGTTTGCCAAGTGAATTAAAACGAAAACGCAAAGGAGGACTAAGTTCTGCACCACCATTACTGGCGTTAAATAAACTTAACCTAATGTCACTGCCTGAAAGAAGCAGTTGATCGGCATCGTTTTGCTGCTGAAGACTAAAAGAAGATGTGGTGCTACAAGGATTTAGTGCTGCGGAACCTAACTGCGAAGCAGTAAAAAGTACCTGATGGCAGGCATTAGGATCGGTATTTTGCATGGCCCGATTTTGCATCAAACGCAGCACAGCTATTAATTGATCCTG
Organism: Rheinheimera sp. KL1; assembly: GCF_001275035.1. Lineage (NCBI taxonomy): Bacteria > Pseudomonadati > Pseudomonadota > Gammaproteobacteria > Chromatiales > Chromatiaceae > Rheinheimera > Rheinheimera sp. KL1. The sequence continues at coordinate 64,087 of NZ_LAMX01000015.1, read as the reverse complement.
AACTGTAATTTCCTCGGTGCCAGCTTTACCCAAAAACTTAGGTAAAGCTGTGACCGAGAGAATGGCAATCAGTATCATCACAACAATCAGCTCAATCAATGTAAAGCCGCGTTGCATTGAATACTTCATCGCTTATGTCTTAGTTACAACCAGAGTTCTTGACCTCCACTAAGGCAGCTTCAGTGCTCGTTGCCGGCGTATACTCGACACGACAATCTGAGTTAGCCAGATCTGCAGCATTATTAGCAATAAAAACTTTGGTTCCCGCCACAGGCGTTGCGCCGCCAGTCGAAGGCTCAAGAGCAACTGCAATACCATCACTGAACTCGGCAATAGCTGTTACGCTCGCTGTATCAAGTGCTGGAGAGCCGTAGGTGAGCTTGAATTCGTTAGTATCGCATTCATCATTGCTTGTGCCGGCATCCGCTATAACGACATTACTATTAGCATCAAGACAAGCTAAAACAGCTTTATTTAAACCAGCAATAATAGCTTTGCCTTCCACTATCTTTAAACCAGACTTCAAACTACCTGCAACGCCATCCAGCACTGACGCTTTCGCATCACCTTGGAAATTCAAAAACCTTGGTGCTGCAGTCACCGCCAAAATACCCAAAATGACGATTACGATAATCAGTTCAACTAAGGTAAAACCTTGTTGAGTTTTATTGATAGATTTCATACTTCTTCCCTATAATTTAGTAATTAAAATTTATAAATTAAGCTTTGTTCTTGAATACAACGACGCTGCCCGTCGCTGGATTATATTTAAAGCCATTCAGATTAGCTTCGTCACCAGGAGCCGGTCTCGCATTAATACCTGCCACCTGGTAGTAAAAACACACATTTGCAGAGCTAGGAGATGTGCTTGCAGCGCCTTCCTGTACAAACAAGGTAGCCGCAGAATCACGAATCGCCTGAAGAGTCGGGGCTGTAGCACTGGTTGCCACTACAGAAGCTGGTCCGTTTTGTAAAATGACATTCAGTATTTCCTGACAACGCGCATTAGTAATATCGGTAATCTCGCTACCGTTATCATCATCTGCGGCCCCAGTCGGGTAACCCCGGCTAATACCTGCAGCAGTACTGGTACCATCAACCAAAATACGCACGTTATCAATAGACACGCTAGTTGTATCAGGGTCATTTCCCGCGCCAGTAGAACCATTAGCAGAAGGACGGCCCTCTACTTCCCATTGGCCACGCACTAAGCCAACAGCAGATGCGAAGCCGCCTGCGATACCATCAATGGATGCCTGTTCAGCCTGCTCAGTAACATCCAAAAAACGTGGCAATGCTGTTGCTGCCAATAATCCCAGAATTATCACTACAATGATAATTTCGATAATAGTGAAACCGCTCTGTCGTCTCATTTTATTAACTCCATATCTTTATTTGTTAGTTTATCGCTAATTGCGTCTATTTTACTCACTATTATGAACTTGTCTTACATTTTTTTCATTTTTACCGATTATTTACTAACTACCCTTGTATGCGTTGAGCATATCCCACATCGGGGTAAAAATGCCTAAAGCTAAAATCAGCACCATACCCGAGACGATACAAATTAAAATAGGCTCAATTTTTGCCGTCAGTGACTTTAGATCGTACGCCACTTCTCTTTCGTAAAAAGATGCGACTTCAGTCAACATATCGTCAACCTGGCCTGTTTCCTCGCCTACCGCTAACATTTGCAGCACTAAAGGCGTAAATAATTCACTTTGTACCGCCACCCGCAACAAGCTTTCGCCACGCTCAATATTTTTCCGCATCTCGCGGATTTTTTCTGCCATATAATCATTATCTACCGCTTCGGCGACCAGCGTTAAAGCTGAAGTTAAAGGTACACCGGCTCTGAGCATCATAGAAAAGCTACGGCTGAAGCGTCCTAATGTGGCCCTGACAATAATAGACCCCATCAAAGGCGTTTTTAGTTTCCAGTAACTCCACTGATAGCTGCCTTTCTCCGTCTGCAAGTAAAGTTTCAGCGCCCACACCAGGCCTATCAGCACAGCCAGCATCCATTGCCAGTAATTGACAAAAAGATTAGAACTGGCCAGAAGCACCTTAGTCGCCCATGGTAACTCCGTATTAAATTTGGCAAACATGGTGGCGAATTGTGGTATCACCAACATATTCATCAGCACCATGGCAACAGCAATAGCAAAAAGCACAAAAGTTGGATAGCGGGTGGCTTGTTTAATTTGCTTTTTAGTTTCCATCTCCTGCTCAAAATAGCTGGAAAGTTGCAAAAAGGATTCGTCTAAACGACCGGTATTTTCACCCACATGCACAATGGACACCACCAAACGACTGAATATTTTCGGGTGCTGCGCCATAGCCGCAGATAAAGTGCGGCCTTTTTCTAACTGCTCGGCTAAATCGAACAACACCTTATTCAACGCGGCAGAACTGGTGCTTTCGGCCAAACCAACAATAGCGCGGATAATAGGAATACCAGCTTTCATCAGCGAGTACATCTGACGCGAGAAAATAATCAGCTCGGTCATACTGACCAGCTGCCAGGGCCAGACAATAGCTGTACCGGCCTGTTTCTCTTCCTGTAGTTGTATTTTGATAGGGATCTGGCTACGTTGTAACAACAGATCAGCCACAGCGGCTTCACTACTGGCTTCAATACTACCGTTGACAGACTGGCCTTGCCTGTCTCTGGCTGTGTAGCTGAAGGTGGCCATTAGTTAGCGTCCCATTCTGCAACATCCGTAACAAGAGGCTCTTCCAGTTCCAGGTATTCAGAGACTTTAATCACTTCTTCAATACTTGTCAGGCCCTGCATGGCATAATCCAGCGCCATATCCCCCAAAGGCCGGAAGCCTTCGTTGTTGCGGGCAGCGATGGCAAAACCTTCGGCATCACTGCGACGCAATGCATCCGCCAATTCACGGTTCATCACCAGTAACTCAAATACGCCGATACGGCCTGAATACCCCGTGTAGTTGCAGTTCTGACAGCCTTCACCACGCCAGAACTGCTGGTTCGGTGTGATATGTTTATGCTGTAACCAACTGATTTCAGAAGAATCCGGTGTGTAGTTTTTTTTACAATGAGAACATAAACGTCGCACCAGCCGCTGCGCCAGAATAGCCCGCAAAGCGCTGGCTACTAAATATTCAGCAGCCCCCATATCGATTAAACGTAAGGTACTACTGATGGCATCGTTGGTGTGTAAAGTGGATAACACTAAGTGACCTGTTAAGGCACCTCGTAAGCCAATTTCCGCCGTTTCCTGATCACGCATCTCACCGACCATGATGATATCGGGATCCTGGCGTAAGCTGGTTCTTAATACATTGCTAAAGGTCAGGCCAATTTTGTGATTGACCTGAACCTGATTGATACGGGGCAGACGGTATTCCACCGGGTCTTCTACGGTAATAATTTTATTACCTTCTTTGTTCAGTTCGCTGAGCATGCCGTACAAGCTGGTGGTTTTACCCGAGCCAGTAGGGCCTGTGACCAAAATCATGCCGTGAGGGGTTTTTAGTATACGGCGCAAACGTTTAAGCAGTGCATCCGGCATACCGGTTTGCTCCATCGTCAGTAAACCTGCCGACTGATCCAGCAAACGCATCACCACCGACTCACCATATTGCACAGGCATAGTCGACATCCGCACATCTATAGTGCGGCCTTTAATCTTGATTTGAAAACGGCCATCCTGCGGCAAGCGTTTCTCAGAAATATCCAGCTGCGCCATCAGCTTTAAACGCAAAACCAAAGCCGGCACTATGCTGACTTCTTTTAAGACGTTTTCCTGCAACACACCGTCTACCCGCTGGCGAATGCGCAGCAGCTTTTCATCCGGTTCGATATGAATATCCGAGGCCCTTACCTGCACTGCATCTTCGAAAATAGATTGCAGCAGTTTAACAATAGTGTTGTCGTTGTCTGTTGGATCGCTTGAGGCACCAAAATCCAGAATATCGGTTTCGGCATATTCCTCTTTGAGCTGAGTGGCAAAACTTTCAATTTGTTTGGTACGGCGGTACAAACGATCAAAAGCACTGATCAGCTGACTTTCCCGCACTATGGCGATAGAAATGTCTTTTGGCGCCAGCATAGGCGCAATCTGATCAAGTACAGACAAATCGGCCGGATCGCTCATACCCAACAACACAGAACTGCCCCGGTCTTCCAACACTAAAGCGCGGAAACGACGGGCATGCACCTCGGGCAGCAAAGCCACAGCTTTGGGGTCAATTTGCTGCTGGTTAATATCCAACAAGTCCACTTTGAGTTGCTGGGATAAAAACTGCAGCAACTGATCTTCAGTTAAAAACTGCATATCAATCAGGCTGCTACCCAGCTTACGGCCTGTTTTTTGCTGCTGCGCTAAAGCTTGCTGTAATTGCTGTTCGGTGATGATATGTTCATGCACCAACAAATCGCCAAGCCGCATTTTCAGTCTGGGTTTTAACATAAAATCACTCTAACGCCGCGATGCGTTTTTTAACATAGTCCAGGCTCTGGGCCGATAAACCGACACCATTTACAGCCACCTGACGGTACGCATGCAATGCCTGTTCAGAGTGTGACATCGCATCGTAACTTAGTGCCATTCCCAACCACCAACGTGCCTGTTCAGGTTGCTGACGAGCCAATTGCTGAAACACCTGCACAGCCTGAGGATGTTGACTGGTTTTTTGCAAGGCAGCGGCTTTTAATGCATAAAAGTCAGTGTAATTAAAAATATCAGGTTCATATTGCAAATAACTTAAAGCTTTGGCCCAGTCCTGTTGCTTTAGCGCTAACGCCGCCAACGCCATAGAGAGTTTTGGATCCTGTATGCCAGAAGCCAGAGCCTGCTCCAGAACCTGCACAGCGGCAACATCATTGCGCTGAACTTGCGCCAGACGGGATAACTCGAAATAAGCTTCGCTGCGGGAAGGTTCAAGCTGGCGTATCTGCTGCCACAACTCCGTTGCCTGAGTGAGCTTGCCAATAGCTTCAGCTTTTTGCGCTTTATCTTTCAGTAAGTCTTTTTGCTGTTCTGGGCTTAATTGTACTTTTTCAATCGCCAGAGAGCGGGGTTTATCTGAAGCTTGTGGCATATAGTTCCAGTCAGGTTCGATAGCAGTTTCAGACTCTGAGGTAAAGTCTCCGCTTTGGTCGAATTCGTTGACCTGCACTTCGTCTGTTGCCTCTGTATAGGCCAACGAAGTTTCATTGCTGGCCGCAGGAACAGGTTCAGCCAAAACCACTTCTACGACTCGTTCTTCAGCGACAGGCTGATTCACAAAAGGCTGTAATGCGGCTTCAGCTGCGGCGTCAGGCGCAGCGACTGTAGTCTTCGCAAGCTGAGCAGCGGCTTCTGGTGAGATACGCTCGGCCACCACATCCTGCAGGCTGACCGCTTGCTCTGTAGCAGCAGCGGAGACATCGGTCACATCCGCCAGACTGTTCGTCTGTGGCACTGCCTCAGTACCAGCAGCAAGCGGATGAACCTGACCTTTTTGCAGATCAGAAGCTGTGGGAGCTAATTCAGTATCAATGGAGAAACGTTCCATATACCAGGCCTGGCCACACCAGCCTGCCAATAAAGCCAAAGGAACCGCAACCCATACAAGCCACTGAGATTTTCGTTGAGCTTTAACACGGCTAAAACCGTTGTGCTGTTGTTGCTGCTGTTGTTTATCTAAATCACGCAGCATCTTATTGATCACGCTCATATCCACAACTCCCTGAAATACCAGGCAGCAGCGGCAGCGCCCACTAGCACTGAGACTAAAAGTCCACGCAGTACATCACTTAAAACGTAGCTGTGCTGTTGCACATCTTCCGTATCTTTTGCGGCATAACGTAAGTGTTTGGTATCGACCTGCAGCTTATTTTCGCCAAAAGCCAACATCAGGCCTTTATGACTTAATACATTCACTAAACGTGGGATCCCTCTGCTGTATTTCCAGATAGCTTTTAATGCTCCGGGTGAAAACAGCGGATGGCGGACACCCGCTATCTCACTACGAGTGCTGACATAAGCCTGCACCTCGTCATAGGTCATGCCTCGCAGTAAATAGGAAAAACTGACGCGCTGGCGTAATTGGCGAAATTTATAACTGGCTAAGCGTTTGTCCAGCTCTGGCTGGCCAAACAATACGACCTGCAGTAATTTACGCTGCTCAGTTTCCAGATTCGTTAACAAACGCAGGGCTTCCAGTGTATCGTCAGGTAAAGCTTGCGCTTCATCAATAATAAGTACCACTCTTTTGCCTTCAGCAGCCAGCGCTACTAAACGATGCTGTAGTAATTGAACTAACTGCTGATTATCTATCATATCAGCCTGCTTTAATCCAAGCTCTGCGGCAAAAGCCCAGCGTAACTCCAGTGGAGACAAATAAGGGTCGGGAATGTAAGCAATCACCCAATCGTCTGCAGCTTCATTCATCAGCTTGCGGCAGAGCATAGTTTTGCCCGTGCCAACCTCACCCGTCACCTTGATAAACCCTTCCCCTACATCCAAGGCTGTAGTCAGTACCTCTAACGCTTCATGATGCTGAGGCAAATCGACATAAAACGCCGTGTTAGGCGTCAGGCTGAATGGGGTCTGCTGTAAACCAAAGTGGCGTAAATACAACATAATCAGTTCTTCGGATACCATTGATCAATCAAATCGGCAGATTGTTTCAGCTGTTGCTGCATAGCGCTGCCGGACGATACTGTAGGTTTGATCAGAATAATCAGCTCTTTTTTCCGTTCCACTTTACTGATACTGGTAAATAATTTGCCCAGCAATGGCACAGAGCCCAGCACTGGCACCTTAGATTCACTGTCACTGATAGTGGATTGCATTAAACCGCCTATCACCACAATTTCACCATTACGGGCTTTAATAATAGTATCGGATTCACGGATATTGGTTTGAGCCGAAGGCAGAGTATAAGCGCTGGTACCGCCTAAGTTGATCGACTTGCTCAGCTCTGTGGTCTCGGACACTGATGGGTGCACGTGTAAAATGACATCACCATCGACATTAATCTGCGGCGTTACATCCAAAGCAATACCTGAGAAAAAAGGTTCCAGCTCCGGAATCGGGACGTCTCTGGTAATGCCTGTGCCAGTCCCTGTGGTATCAGCCAGATTCGAGCTGCTGCTGACCCCAGTGACATAGTATTCATCAGAGCCTACTTTAATTACGGCTTTTTGGTTGTTAATGGCGGTAACACGCGGACTGGACAGCACCTGAGCATTGCCCTGAGTTTCCAGCAGGTTAATCACTCCACTAAAATCATCGCCTTCAAAACCTATGCTGCCTAAGCCGCCTATCTGAGCGGTAATATTATTTCCCAGCGTAAAGCTGTTATTACTGAAGTTGATATCTGTAGAGCCAATGCTTCCGGCGATCTGGCTCCAGTTAATGCCTTGCTGATAATCATCATTTAAGGTGACTTCAATAATTTTTACTTCCAGTATCACCTGACGCTGCAAACTGGCTTCGGTTTGACCTAAATAAGCCCGTACGGCTTCAATTTCAGCCGGCAAACCACGCACAGTCACTAAACCAGCCTGCGGACTAACCACCACGGCTCTGTCCGGCCCTGATCCCATCACCCCTGTAATAGCTTCTTTTAAGTCTTTCCAGAAATCGGTTTCGCTGGAACTTTGCACTGAGCTGCCGTTTGCAGTATTAGATCCGGTCTGGAAATTAGAGTTCACCTCAGTCCCGTTACTATTATTTTGGATCTGAGTATTGCTTTGACTATTACGACCATTATTGTTGTTATTCTGGTTGCCGTTTTGGCCAGAACTAATACCACCGGCAGTGACAGAAATAGATGAACTGCCTGAACGTTGCATCAATAAATAATTCACCGGGATAGTTTCAGTGCGCAGGCCACCTGGCATCACTTTATAAATCGACCTACTTGCTGAATATGGTAACCATAGAGTTGCTCAATCACGGCAAAAGCTTCGTTTAAAGTCACTTGTTTTAAATCCAGCGTGATCTGGCCCGAAACTGCCGGATGAATAGCCACGCTGTAGTCTGTATCTGCGACTAAAGAAGTAAAAAAGTCTGCAACTTCCACATTGGCGGCAGCTACATTAAAACGAGGTTGAATGGCCTGACCTTGCTGCATAGGGGTAGCTAAGGCTAACAAATCCTGAGTCACACTGTCTGGCACCACAGGAGCCGCGGTTTTGGGTTGTTTTTGCGCTTCAGTTAACGCCGCTTGTGCTTGTTGTGGCACCTTCGTTTCCTGCAACCCCTGACACGCAGCCAGACTTAAGCTGATGAAAGCTAATGTGAAATAGTTTTTCTTAAAATAATTCATTGAGTTTTCATCGCTTTAAACAAACTTAAGGTTAAACGCTCATTCGCTTGCTGTAACACCACCTGTTTCTGGTTAATGCTCAGCACCCTGTAACCATCAATTTCATCACCCTGCTTCACTGACTGGCCATTAATCAATGCCATCTGTTGTCCCTGCACGTTTTTAATCAGACCTAATTTAAATTTAACGCTCTGATCTGACTGAACAGGATCCGCGGCCACAGGCACAGCCATGGCAACATCAGGTTTTGTTGGATCTGAAGCAGCCTGCACCGCCACACTCAGAAGCAGCAACAGGCTACAACTTAATATAACTTTCATTATCGCTCACCGTCAGTAAATGCAAAGTCAGCTCTGCATCAGGATATTCAGTGACTTTATAGTCAATACTTTGCCAACCTAAAGACCAGGGCAACGCATCAAGACGCTCCAGCACCGCTGTTAATGCAAAATAGCTGCCCGTCAGAACCACAACTGTCGAATGTTGATAAATAACTGCTTTATTATCAGTGCCCTGCTCTGCGAAGGTTAAAGGCACAGGAGGGTTGGCAATCACTGATTTCATCTTGACATTCTTGCTACTTTTTAACACATCCTGCAGTAAAGAGGCCATGCGCTCAGAACCTATAAAGTAGCTGGTCAGTTTGGAAATCTGTTGTTGCAGCTCTTGCTCCTGAAGCTCTAACGCCTCTAACTCCTTTTTGTAATTAGCATCCAGATCTACTCCGGCCTGCTGCTCTAATGTAGTTAAGGTATTGCTGTGCTGCTGTGTAGCCAGAGTGGCGCTGGTGATTTGCTGCTCCACTTTCCTTAGTTCTTCGAAAGCCGGTACTAAAAGTTGCAGCATAAAGAGCCATAAAGACAACAGCAAAGCCCCAATCAAAGCTGTGTACTTTTCCCGCTCTTTTAACGCGCTGAAACGCTCTGACATTTGTTGCCATGCACTCATGGTTTAGCCTCCGCAGTAGTCAGAACCACCGCAGAAGATGTGACTTTAAAAGCTAAAGCCTCTGTATTTTCCTGCTGTTTAATCTCAAATTGAGAAAAGGTATGGCCTTTAAAAAACGCTGTGCCGCCTAATTTGTTCAGCCATTGCGGCAATAATTCAGGCTCAGTGACATAACCACTAAACTGGCTGCTGTGGGCACTTAAACTGAAGCTATCTAACCAAAAGCCTTGCAGGTCGATACCGGCCAGATACTGCAATACAGGGGAATATTGCACTGAAGTTTTTAATTGCTCACCTTGCACAAATTGCAACAGCTTTTGTTTTTGCGCTATGGTCTGGTTCAACTCAGTACGCCGTTTCACCAAAACCGGAGCAGGCTGGCGATTCCCAAGCGAGTCCTGAAGTTGTTTTATTTGCTGTTCCTGACGTTTCACTTGCTCTTGTAATACTAAGAGCTCAGATTGCTTCGAGGCAGCCTGCGCATTCATCAAAAGACCAATAGCCAGCAATGCAGCACACAAGCCTGACGTACTGCCAATCAGCAGCTTTAAACTAATCTTCTCTTTGACAGGCTGTAAAGCCTGCACATAAAGGTTAACCCGCAGCTTCAAGGTTCACCTCCATTTGTGCACACAGCGGTTCGATAGCTCCGGCCAAAGCCAGCCAATACAGGTTAAACTGCTCTGCTGACATCTGTACACCCGCATCTTTGGCAGAAAGGGCGAATACCTGGGAAAATCCATTTTGCACAAACAACTGCACTACACCGCTCTGGTTGCTATTGACCAACAACAACGCAATTTCTTTCACCGGAGCCTGCTTTAACTGCCCCTCGAAATAATCGATAGAGCGCTGTAACTCCAACAACAAATTATCAAACACGCCTTGTTGTAATTCGTCCAGACTGTATTGGTCCAAACGATTAAAACCGCGTAAACGCCGGGAAAAACAAAGATGCCCCTGCTGTAAAATTTGTACAGCCAGGTCCTGGCCACTTTGATGCGAGACCAGCATCAGTGCCTGATTCTTAGCAGGTAATAAGTTTCTTGCTAACCATTCTTCCGGTTGGATCCCAACTAAGTGCAGCTTATTTTGCGTAAACAGAGCCACTATGTCAGCCAGCCAGCTTTTAGAACTGACCACTACATTGACTTTGACGCCCAGCAGTTGGTTTTGTAGAGGCAAATCCAGATAATCCAGCACCATATCATCGTCAGGCAAAGTCACTAAGTCTTTAATAGTCCAGGGCAAGGCTAATGAGATCTCTTCATCAGGCACCGCTGGTTTATCAATCTGCAACACCATATAACGCTCAGGCGGGATCACTAGAGTACAGTGGCAATCCGAAGGTAATTTTGCCGCCACGGCTTTAAAAGCAGCTGATAATTGTGCAGAGGAACTAAATTGCTCCTGAAACATTTGTTCAACCCGGGTTTCAGTTGCAGGTTGCCGGCTGACAACAACAACCTTTAAACTATTGGCAGATAAATGAACGCCAGCAAATACATCGCTTGATTTTTTGGTGATTTTTAACTGCGCCAATAGCTTTGTTAACATAACGGCAAATACTACCTACTGTGCTCTTTAAATTATTGTAACTCTAAATCATCGCAGAAACGATAAAAATGATAGAAATTTTGCACCAGATTGACCACTGCTGATGAAACTAAGCTCTTATTTACAGTGGAAAAACCTTCAACATCCTGTTTTAACTGAGTATCAGACGGAACTTTGGCTGCGTTATACCTCATGTAACAATCCAGACATATCCGGTAATAAGTTGTTGAAGCTAAAATACCAGCTCAAGCAAGCACTGCAACAAAAATATCCAGGGCTACTGACCTTTGGCGGAGCTTTTTCTAATCATTTAGTTGCAACTGCGGCGGCAGCGGCGGAGCATAATCTTAAAAGTATTGGCATAGTCCGGGGCGAAGAGGTTGATATCAATAACCCGACGCTGACGTTGTGCCGTTCTTATGGCATGCAGCTGATCCCTGTCAGCAGAGAGCTTTATCGCTCTCGTCACGATCAGACCTGGTTAGAGCAATTGGCCAGACAATTTCCAGATTATTTCCAGATCCCGGAAGGCGGCACCTGCACAGCCGCGGTGCAAGGAGTCAGTGAACTGGATATGTGCAATACCCCTGCTGGACCCGCTTCTTTGCTGATCTGCGCTGTAGGTAGTGGAGGCACCATAGCAGGCCTGATTCATGGCGCCCAAAATACGCCCGTATTGGGTATCGCTGTGGTCAAGGATCCAAGCTTACCGGACAAAATTAAGCAATTTTTACCTGCCGACCACTCCTGGCCGGAATGGCAGTTAGTCCAGGCTTTGCATCAGCCACGCTATGGCCACTTTGATCACCAGTTATGGCAGTTTTGTTTGGCGTTTACAGACCAGGCTGTTCAGTTAGAACCTATCTATACCGGCAAGGCCTTATATACAGTGTTTGAACTTATTAAAAGCGGCGTAATTCCAGCCGGCAGCCGCTTGAGTTTTTTCCATACAGGCGGTTTGCAGGCTCTCAAAGGCTTGGCATACCGTGGTCTGCTGCCTGGCTCTGGGCCGGCCTGATAACAGGCCTTATCGGAGCCTTACTCTGACAACTGGTTCTGTGCAATAAGACGAGCCAGTGGCTGACTAAAATAATACCCCTGAGCTCCCGTTACCCCTAATTTTTTCAGACATTGCCATTCCAGATCCTGCTCCACGCCTGTCGCTATCACTTTAATATCCTTGCCAACACAAGATGCCAATAAGCCCCGGATAAATAGCTGTTGTTCCAGCTGATGATCAACTCCGCGCACTATCGCAGGGTGGATTTTTAACATTCTGATAGGTAACTCATCGGTATAAGGGGTAGTATCCAGACTCAATCCCACGTGATCAACAATCAATTCAAAGCCCCATTGCTGTAATTGTAATAACTTGGGTTTCAGGTTTTTATAATGTTTGATTAAGTGATGTTCGTGAAACTCCAATGCCAGATCCGCTGTCTCCAGGCTGCCTTGATTTACCTGTGCGCTCAGCCAATGCCACCAGCCCTCATCCAGCAAAGACTGCACATTTAAGTTCACACTGCAACGGCAGTGCTCAAGCACAGCGGTCTCAGTCAATTTAGCAACCTTGAGCAAGACATACTGGTCGATAGCCCCAGCTAAACCACAGTTGGCAGCCATAGGTAAAAATACAGCAGCAGCTAATTTTTCTCCGTCACTACCGGCCAGCCGAACCAGCACTTCGTGTTGCAACACATCATTATCCTGCCAACAGAATACAGGCTGAAAGCTCAGCAAAAACCTATGTTCTTTCAACGCATTATGTAATTCAGTCCGCCACCAGACAGAACCTTTGATTTTTGGTTTTTGTGGATCGTTAAAACCATAAGCAGCGTTAGGTCCCTGTAACTGAGCAGTCTTTAAAGCCATATCTGCTTCCGCCATCAATTGATAAGAACTCTGTCCTTGCTGGTACAACACAAAACCGATATGGACTAAATCAAAATCCTGACATTCAGCAAAAAAGTTAGCCTGACTCAGTACCTGAGCCAGACGATCACCCAGTTGTTCGGCCTCTTTCCCGTTCAATCCTGGGATCAGCAAAGCGACATCATTTTCGGCCAGCCGGGCCATCACAGCTTCAGGCCAACCAGAGACCAGCTCAGCGATTAATTCCACACAACCTCTTAAACGTTGCAGCTTGATCAGATTGGATAAATGAACTTCAGGGTGAGACAACTGCACTATAAACACAGCGCCGCTGTTTACTTCCCCACTCTCAGTTAAATAGTGATTGAGACGACTTTCAAAAAACACTCTGTTGCCTATCGCCAGCTCGTGATCAACCAGGCCTTGTACCCGCACCAACTGGCGAATTTCACTGTCACGTTTTTGCCAGTTTTGTAGCTTCAGTAATACTCGCTGTAACTGAGTAACAGGATTCGTTTCCTGATGAAAAGGTAAATCCAGATGAGTCAGCAATAACTGAGTTTGTTGCTCAAGCTGCTGTAGTTCTTGCCGGAATTGTTGCTGATAAGGCCGGATCCACACTAGCCAGGCCAACCAGATCACAAAAGGCAGATTCAGTAACAGATAATCCAGAACTGTCCAACTCTGCACCAGTTGTGGTGCCAGATGTAATACCGGATTTGTGCCATCCAGAGCAACAAAATCAGCTGCAGCTTTGGGTGGGCTGGATAAAAGTTTTAACTGACCTTGTTCACTGACTAGCCAGGCTTGATGCGTGAGCGGTTGTAATTCCAGCCATTGTTGCCATTGCTGTTGACGTTGTTGCAGTTGTAACTGACCTATTGCATAAAAGCTGCAGTTGATCAGCAGTACAACCAACAGACTAAGCAGCTGCTGCCAGTAGCGCTTCTTTTGAACTATCTGACTTAACCACATCCCAACTCCTTTTGCCGCTGCCTATCCAACGCCTGGAGTAAGTGTGGTGCAAGTTTGCTCTTTATGCCGATTTTTTTACTGTGCTTCCGTATCCTTTTCACAACCAGACAAAAGCAAGGGGACTTTGATATAGTAAAAACCAGAACCATAAAAAAATAACGGGACAGACAAATGGAATGGCAGGTTGCAGGCTTTAATCAACTGGATTCGTATACGGTGTATGCCATGCTGCAATTAAGAGTGGATGTATTTGTGGTGGAACAAAATTGTCCTTACCCAGAGCTGGATAACAAAGACCTCCATCCGCAAACCCGGCATATACTGCTGAAAAAAGGCGACAAAATTTTAGCTTACGCCCGGGTATTGGCCCCTGGGGTCAGTTATGAAAACAGCCCTGCCTTAGGCCGTATCTGTGTGTCACAAACAGCGCGCCGTCTGGCGTTGGGCCGCGGTTTAATGGATAAAGCTTTGGATGTAGCCAGCAGTTGCTGGCCTGATCAGGAGATCCGTATTTCTGCTCAGTGTTACCTGCAACGATTTTACGAGTCCTTTGGTTTTATCGCCTGCAGTGAACCTTATCTGGAAGATGATATTCCACATTTAGAGATGGTTCGTCCGATAGCTGAGTCTGGTCACTAGGCGTTTGTACCGTATAACTGTTCGGCACGGTTAAACAGTACCCAACTGGTTAATATGTACTTATCATCCGACACCGGAACACAGCCCCTGTGCGTGTGAGTAAAGTAAGCCGGCGCTATCACCATACGTCCGGCTTTAGGTTGAATGGCTTTATTCTGATAATAAAACTCGGTCTGGCCACCTTCTGCTACATCATTTAAATAAAACATAAACAACAAAGTACGATGCAAGGGCTCATTATTCGGGAGCTGCGGATAGACCTCTGAGTGCCAGTAACCATAATTGCCTTTACCTTGCTGATATTTTTGCATTTGTATTGGGCCAAGCCGATACAAACTGCGCATAAAGTTTTCGGCCTGAGGAGCACCAAGTTGTGGATAATTTTCGGCCGTCACAGTGACCATCCGCTGTTCAGTCGGATGAGCAACTGTCATGCTGACGGGGCCAATTAACGCAAAATGATACTTTCTGAAATAGTCCGCAATATAAGTGGTGGTGTACTTAATAATCTCACTCAGCGCCGGGTGATACTCCTGAAACTGATTCAAGTACAAGTCGGTACTCAACTTTTTACTGGTGTCGACGCCACCGCCAGTGCGCCCAGCTGTTGTGTGAGGGCTTTGCTCAAATAAAGTGATCAGTTGCTGACAAAAATCACGGGGTAATACATCATCGAACACTTCAATAAAATCATTCATAGTTTTTAGGTTATTGTTATGTTTAAAGAAATTATTCAGCCACGATTTAACGAGACAGACGCCTTAGGTCATATCAACAATACAGTGCTGACGCAGTGGTTTGAAGGAGCCAGAGACCCTATTTTCAAATTATTTACACCTGATCTCAATACCAAACAATGGCGGTTAATACTCGCCAGCATCAGTGTACAGTTTAAGGCAGAGCTATTTTATGGTTTACCGGTCGAACTTCGCACTGGAGTTAGCATGGTTGGAAACAGTTCTTTTGAAATTCATCAGGAAGCCTGGCAGCAGGGTCGGTGTTGTGCTTCAGGAAAAGCCGTACTGGTGCAATACGACTTTGACGCTAAACAGAAACTCTTACTCAGCCATGAACAAAAAGCCAGCTTGAACGCACATCTTATTTCAGCCAGCTAATCAGGGTTTTGGTCGCGTGCCGCTGGTAATTTCAACAAGTCCTGATTAGTTTGAGTACTCCTGTATTTCAGAGGCACAACCAGAATGAAAAAACTCCTGCTCTGCAGTTTGATTGCATTATCCCCTCAATTAATGGCGTATGACCGAATTACCGGCGCTGATTTTGCCAGCCGCTCAGAGGTAATAGCGCCCCATGCTATGGCAGCGACCAGTCAGCCATTAGCCACTCAAATTGCTTTAGATATTATGAAACAAGGCGGCACAGCGGTAGATGCTGCCATAGCCGCCAATGCAGCATTGGGTTTAATGGAACCTACGGGCAATGGTATAGGCGGCGACTTATACGCCATTATCTGGGATGGTAAAACCAATAAAATCTACGGTTTAAATGCCTCAGGTCGTTCACCTAAAGGTTTAAGCTATACCCAGTTAGCTAAAGAACTGAAAAAGCTCGATCGAAAAGACATCCCGCCTTATGGCATGTTACCGATCAGCGTACCTGGTGCCGTTGATGGCTGGTTTGAGATGCACCAGAAGTTTGGCAAATTACCTATGACGCAAATTCTGCAACCTGCCATTACTTATGCCGAACAAGGTTTCCCGGTCAGTGAGCTGATTGCGTATTACTGGGACAGGTCTGTTCCTCGCTTAAAAGACCAGCCGGGTGATTTTGTTGGCACTTTTACCATCAATGGTAAAGCACCAGCTAAAGGCGAGCTATTTAAAAACCCTGATTTAGCTGCCACTTATAAAGCCATAGCCACAGGCGGACGCGATGCCTTTTACAAAGGTGATATAGCTAAAAGTATCGACGGTTTTATGAAAGCCAATGGCGGTTATCTGCGGTATGAAGATTTCGCCAGCCACAAGTCAGACTGGGTGGACCCGGTATCCGTCAATTACCGTGGTTATGATGTCTGGGAATTACCGCCAAATGGCCAAGGCATAGCGGCTTTGCAGATGTTACAAATTCTGAAGAATTTCGATTTAAAAGCCATGGGCTATAACAGCGTTGACAGTATTCATACCTTAGTAGAGGCGAAAAAGCTGGCTTTTGAAGACAGAGCCAAATATTACGCAGACTCAGATTTTAATAAGTTGCCGGTCAAAGGCCTTATTTCTGAAGCCTATGGTAAAGAGCGCGCTAAGTTAATTGGTCCCAAAGCGGCGCAACGCGTCGATGCAGGTAATCCAGCCGCCTATCAGGGCGATACCATTTACCTGACTACAGCCGACAAAGACGGCACTATGGTGTCACTGATCCAAAGTAACTACCGCGGTATGGGTTCAGGTGTGGTTGCGCCTGGTACCGGCTTTGGTTTTCAGGACAGGGGCGAGATGTTCTCGATGGACCAAAAACACGTGAATGCCTATGAACCAGGCAAACGCCCTTTCCAGACTATTATTCCGGCCTTTATCAGTAAAGATGGCAAACCACTGACCAGCTTTGGGGTGATGGGTGGCGCTATGCAGCCTCAGGGCCATGTGCAGATTGTGGTGAATATGGTCGATTATGGTATGAACCTGCAGGAAGCAGGTGATGCTGCGCGCTGGCAACATCTGGGCAGCACTGAACCAACAGACGCACAGCCTCTGTATTTAACTAACGGCGGTTATGTTCAACTGGAAAAAGGGGTGCCATACGAAACGGCTCGTGAACTGATGAAAAAAGGCCATGACGTTCGTTATGGTTTAGGGGAATTTGGTGGTTATCAGGCCATTATGAAAGACCCTAAAACCGGAGTGTATTACGGCGCTTCAGAATCCCGTAAAGACGGCCAGGCTGCAGGTTATTAATAAGAAAGGGCAGAGTATCCACTCTGCCCTTTTCTCTAACTCAACAACTGCTTTAGTATGTCTTCCCGCTGCTGCGGGCTTAGTTGCTGCACTTCTGTGCCATCAGCTCGTATTTGTTTGAGCTGATCGCCCAGCAGGATATCGCGGCCTTGTTCATGGTGTTTAATCACTAATAACTTCTGTACAAAAATCGTATCCGGATGGGTGGAGTTCAGGTAGTTGGCAGGCATAAAATCGACCCACTCGCTCTCATAAGGCTCAAAACCAAACTGACTTAACCAGTGGCCATCCACCAAGGCCTGCACCACATAAGCACCGCTCTGCTCTGTGGTTAAACGGAACTGATCAAAGTCTTGCTGCTGGATTTGTTCTAACGACGATAAAGCTATAGGGGCACGAATGCCGTAGCTGCCAAAACCTAAATCACAGATCCACTGCTCGCCATCAGCTTCCACCAGCACTATCATATGAGTTTTAGGCCGGCGCACCGGATAAAACATCGGGCGACAGGCGATAAACTTGTAGTGAAAACCCAACGCCTGTAATGCCATCGCAAAAAGGCCATTGACCTCATAACAATAACCACCGCGGCCCTGGCCTATTATTTTGTCGACTATCTGTTCAGGCACCAGAGAGACAATTTTACCGGCTTGCACATCGAGGTTTTCAAAGGCAACACTAAACAGCTGAGCACGCATCAACTTTGTTAAAGTGTCAGCACTGAGCTCTAAAGGTCCAGTATAACCAATACGCTTGAGGTAGGACTCTAACTGGAAATTTTCTGCATACATAAGGGATTGACCTGCGTAGTTAATGAGTAGCTTGGGCTGCTTTGTCCTGTACCAGAATCCAGGGAGAAATCACCACGGCCCAAAGTTCGGCTTTTTGTTCCACCCAAAGCTGGGCTTGTGTATCAGCTACTCTGTCGACTAAACCAGCTTGCAGCCAGTTCTCTACTGCTGCTTTATCATCCTGACTAAAGGCAAAAGCCACATCCACTAAATCCAGTTCGGCAGAAACCTGCACCACAGAACCGGCCGCATAAAACTTTTGCAGCTCCAGCCAGTTGATGCGGGCTGTTTCGCTGATGATTTTCGCTTTCAGTACGTCAGGTTCTACATCAAAATTTTCGTGCATAAATCAATCTCTCGGGGTCAGATCACATTATGCGCTGTTAACAATGTGATCCGACCCCATTTTCGGTTATTCCAATTCATCGCTTTGCTCGGACACCTGAGCTGCGCTGAGTTCGTGCTTTTTCAGCAGTTTGTGAAAGTCTGTTCTGTTGCGCCCGGCCAGCTCCGCAGCCCGGGTCACATTGCCTTCAGCCATTTTTAACACCCGGATCAAATACTGGCGTTCAAACTGATCACGGGCTTCGCTTAAGGTTGGCCAGAAACTGCGGTTTTGCGACAGCGCCTGTTCAACTAAAGCGACACTCAACACCGGGCTTTGGGTTAACGCCACACATTGCTCGACCACGTTCACCAATTGGCGAACATTACCAGGCCACTGAGCTGTGACTAAAGCTTGCATGGCGTCTTCGGAGAAACGATTCACCTGTACGCCATGGCGCTCTGCATTTTGTTGCAGCACATGGCGAGCTAACAATGGAATGTCTTCAGCCCGCTCTCTTAAGGTTGGCAGCTGCAAATTGACCACGTTTAAGCGGTAATACAAGTCTTCACGAAAGCTTTGTTCCTGCATCGCCTGTTTTAAATCACGGTGAGTCGCCGACAATACCCGCACATCAATAGGGATAGTCTTGGTACTGCCGACAGGACGTATTTGCCGCTCCTGCAGAGCCCGCAATAACTTCACCTGCAATGGCATTGGCATATCACCAATTTCATCAAGGAACAAAGTACCGCCGTCTGCTTCGCGGAATAAACCTAAATGCTCGTTCACTGCACCAGTAAAAGCCCCTTTGGTGTGACCAAACAGCTCGGACTCCAACAAATGCTCAGGCAAAGCACCACAGTTAATAGCAACAAAATGGCCTTTCGCTCTTGGACTGGCTTTATGAATAGCCTTGGCCAGCATTTCTTTACCTGTACCACTGGCGCCTGTGATCAACACACTGACATCGCGTTGCGCCACCCGATAAGCCTGATCCAGCACCTGCTCCATTACTTTACTGCGGGTGATAATATCTGCACGCCACTCATCTTTACTTGGCACATGAGATTGATGCACCGCCTGAGCCAAAATGTCACGTAAATCGTTGTTATTCAGTGGCTTAGTTAAAAAACCAAACACACCACGCTGCGTTGCAGCTACGGCCTCTGGAATAGAGCCGTGTGCTGTCATCAACACCACAGGTAAACCGGCGTGACGTTTGGCGATTTCATCAAACAAAGCCATACCGTCTAAACCCGGCATCCGCAAATCACTCAGCACTACATCGACTTTGTTTTTACCCAGCAATACCAAAGCAGTTTCAGCGCAATCGGCACTGATCACCTGATAGCCTTCACCTTCCAGACGCAGCGTCAGTAAACGCAATAAGCTGGGATCATCATCCACCAGCAATAACCGGGCGCCATTGCTCATGCTTAATTTCCTGTTTGATTTAATTTGGCTTCGATCTGCGTCAGCGCATCAATTTTCTTTTGTAAGTCTTTGCTTTGCCGACGCAATCTGTCCAGTTGTTCTTGCTGCTGTGCATTTAAACGCGATAACGCAGTCACCGCAGATTCGCTTTCCAGCAACTTCTGGTTATAGGCTAAATCCCAACGCAATAAATCGGCTAAACCTTTAGGTAAAGTGGTCAGTTTGTCATTTAACTGAGTCTGAGCGGCAAAACGAACCGTATAAGGACTGTCAGGATGCAGCTTAATCAATAAGGTTTGTAAGGTCGTTACAGGACTGGTTTTGAAACTACGTAATAACAGATCGCGCTCTGCCACCGGCATCAATAACAACTGGGCACGAAAATCACGCCAGGCTTGCAAAGTTAATACATCGTCAGCAATAGCCAGTTCAGCCTTTATCGGTTTAGGTGGTTCCACTTGCTGGGTTTGGGCGGGTTCAACTTTGGGTATAGTTTTATTCACCACTGGTGCCACAGGCTTCACGCCCTGACAGGCTGTTAACACCAAACAAAGGCCAAGACTTAACCAAACTTTCATACCGCATCCTCAACTAAAGGCAAACGCACCTGAATACACACATCGGCGTAATTCACATCGATAATTTCTGCCAGACCACCTAATAAACGGGCGCAGTCGGCGACAATAGATAAACCTAAACCTGAACCTTGTACCGCATCAAAACGTGGGGCTTTGCCGCGCTGGAAAGGTTCAAACAACTTAGCCCGTAATTCAGCAGGGATAGGAGTGCCGTTATTCGCCACATCTAACAACATAAACTTATCATGTTGACGCAAATTGACCCAGACATTACTGCCTTCGGCACCATAAGCCTGTGCATTGTTAATCAGGTTATCCAGAATACGCCGGAATAACATCGAATCGGTGTAAATACGAGGTAACTGACAGTCCAGCACAATTTTTTGCTCGCGTTGCTGCAAGGATAACGCATGGTCGTTAAAGCAATTTTGCAGCAAGGTTTCGCTGTCATGCCAGTCAAACTCAGGTTTTGCTTGCTGCAGTAACTTGTTGTAATCCAGCAGCTGTTCCGTTAGCACACTCAAACGGTCCGCACTGCCATTGAGCAAACTAACCACTTCCATTTGCTGTGGGTTTAATGGTCCAACCAATTGCTCGCTTAACAGCGCACAGCCTTCGCGGATACTGGACAAAGGTGTTTTAAGTTCATGAGATGCATGACGCAATAAAATAAGCCGCAAAGCTTCCAGTTGCTGCAGACGTGATGCCAGCCAGCGTAACTGCTCACCCAGTTCGGTCAGTTCACGTGGGCCATCCACTTTGTCATGCGGGAAATGATGGCTGGCCTGCCCTATAGAACGGATCATGGTGTCGAGCATTTTTACCGGTGCTGTAATTCGGGCAGAGGCCCACAGCACCATCAATAAAGTCAGTACCACTAAAGCCACGGTTTGCCAGGCCAGATGACTTTGCGCCTCTTCGGCATACACCTGTTGCTGCTGTAATCGTTGTTCCAGCAAGGCCCAAATCACTTGCGTCAGTTGCACCTGCTGCTGACGGATTTTTTGCAGAATAGGGCTTAGTTCTTCATTACTCTCGTGTAAGTAGCTGTCAAACAACAACTCCAGTTGTTTTTGTTGCTGCGCGCACAGCACAGGCTGCGCCAGATTCAGACAAACGGAACCCAGATTCTGTTGATAGTTGTTTAAGTGAGTGGCCGCCAATTGAGACAGGGCATCGGTTTTCAAAATGCTAAACTGCAGCACTGAACGTTCAATGTCATTGACCAGCTTTTGCATATTTTCAGCACGGCGTACATTCGCTACCGAACTCTCGGCTTCAGCTATGGCATAACGACTGACATCGGATAAAGCACTATGACTTTGCCATAACAGCACCCCAAGTGGGATTAACGCCATAAAAAAGCTGAGTAAAACAAACTGCCGCAAGGAAGCAGGCTGAACAGGCATTCGCATCAGGACAGGGTTCCACGAAAAATCAGGCGCTTATCATAACGGATTTACAGAAGGAGGTTAAGCGCCAGGGATGACTGCGCATAAAACAAAAAAGCCAGTCAGAGACTGGCTTTTCATCGATTTACAGCAACTAATTAGTTAGTAGCTTGTTCTAACATGGCAGAAGCACGAGCTTTACGTACTTTAGCAGCGGTGCGAACATAAGCATCAGCGGCCTGAACACGCTCTAACTCTAAAACTGCATTGCCGTTTAAATCAATTTTGCGCATGTAGGTTACAAAAACAAAAGCGTTCACCATGAAGAATGCGATAGCTGCGATTAAAAATAAGTCCATAATTCACCCCGTCTTTACTACTGTTCATTTCAGCGTTTTGCTGAGCCTGCCGGTAAATTAGGTAAGAGTAACAACTGCGTACCTCTTACCTAATTTACCGTTACGAACTAATAAATGCAGAGTCTGTGCCAAGTTTGAAAATTAATTTTTAAACCTTAAATATCAACAAGTTAAGTTAGCTCAATTTAATTCCCAGCTGAAACTGAACAGAAACCCCAAAAGATCTGTCGCTAATTAGCAACAGCAAAACAGAGCTTAAAATAATAACCATATATTTCAATAACTTAGCATGTATGCTTTTTGCGACACTTTCGCCGATATTTATTAAGAAGTGATAATTCAATTAAATTTCAATGACTTATGAAAAATGAAAAATGCAGATTCTGGAACGAAAAGGAAGCTGAACGGGCGGCGTACCTCATTCGGCTCAGAGTAAACTTAAATTTGAGATTTAATCTCACTCTGAGCCGAATTAAACAACTTAGTTAATAAAGCCGTATTTTTGTGCGACTTTGTCGAAGTACTCTAAACATTGCTTAGCATACTGGCGCTTTTCCACATAGCTACCTGGGAAAAAGCTTTTCTTAAAGCCATAAGCCACTATATCTTTTAAACGTTTCAGCGGGATATCAAAGTTGTCCAACGCCAGTTTGTATTCACGGCTGACGGTGGTATTGGACACCAACCTGTTATCGGTGCAAATCACAGTGGCAATACGGTGTTCCAGCATATCGGCAAACTTATGTGCTTTGATATCGCTGATCTCTGGATTGGTTTGTAGATTGCTGGTTAAACAAACTTCAATAGCAATACGTTTGTCGGCTATATAAGACGCCAGTTCACGAATGTACTTTTGTTTATCTTTGATAGACGGGTCCTGGATCATCTCCGGCACAAACAAGGAATAGCCATGACCTATGCGGTCGGCGTAACATTCGGTAATGGCTTCAAACACACTTTCAGCGCCGTAAGCTTCACCAGCATGTAAGGTTTTCAGCAAAAAGTGCTGATGCGCAAACTCATACACTTCTTTAAATTTACTGGCCGGATAACCAGACTCCTGCCCTGCTAAATCCAAAGCTACGATAGGAATACCTGCTTCATCCCGCAACCGCACACTGGCCCGTACTAACTCCATAGCCGCCAGCTTAATGACTTCAATAGGACTAAAATCCCGCATTAGCTGGAACAAATTGGTGTAATAAGGTGAAAAGCCTTTGTCGCCAAACATCCGCATGGCGCAATTGATAATGCCGTAGGCAAAAGGCGGTTTATCGCCACTCAGAATAGCGCTTTGGCTATTGTATTCCTGCTGCGCTCTTTTCAATCCATTGTTGACCGCATGCATCACCCGGTCAAAATCTATGCCGGATGGCAAATCAATTAACAGCTGAGGAGCAAAACGCACTTCAATATAATTGACACCTTCAAGCTGGTTGTCGATAGCCAGCTCGTAAGCAGCCCGTTCCAGATTATCCATATCACGCAGCACGGCACAAGTGTATTGGAAACAATGTAGGTATTCGCCAAGATTTTGGTAGCTGTCTTTAAATACCAGCTGTTTTAAACCTTCCACTGTCTGGCTTGGCAGTTTCACACCGGCTTTAGCTGCCATCTCAATCAGGCTGTCTAAACGTAAGCTGCCATCTAAATGCAAATGCAGATCAGATTTTGGCATTTCTTTAATGAAATCAAGAGAGTAAAAATGCATAACGGAATAAACCTGCAAAATAAGCAAAGTGTTTTAGTTATAGCAGTTAAGTGGCAGAACAGGAATTTAAAAGGAAATGTATCAGGACTAACAGAATAGAAATGGTGCCCGGGGCCGGACTTGAACCGGCACGCCCTTTCGAGCGAGGGATTTTAAATCCCTTGTGTCTACCGATTTCACCACCCGGGCATGAGCAGAGCGTGTTTGACAACACTGGCAGAACGGGGCGCATTTTATGCTGAATAACTGGCGTTCGTCATGTGTTTTTCATAAAAAAACTGAAAAAATGCATCAACCGCCTAATTTTTCAACAAAAACAACTGTATTTAGCTGCCTTTGCTGCAAAAAGCATCAGGTGGACGCCCCAGCCCCTGACATGAAAGACAACATACGCCCACAAAATCGAAAATGTTTTGTTGGCTTGTACAGGCCAGTAAAAATTGCTATCTGGTATAGTTAACAGCTCCTTGCTACAAAAAATAGTGAAGCTGGAGCTAACGACTCCAGTATTTGGTGTAAACATAATAAACAACCAGCCCAAGGCAACAGCAGACAAAATAAGCAAGAAAGTGAACAGGAATCAGGCTTATCCAGGCAATATCAGACTGCCCATCCATTTGAGAGGAGTAATTCGAGTCCCAATAGAGTCTTAAATAAACTAACGCGAAACCAAAAGACACTGCGCAGCTGATGTAGTCCAAAAAGTAAGTTTGGGTTACTTTTACAAATTCTTCGTAACACACCAACACAGACAATAAAAACGGCACAGCCCCTAACAGGAACCAGGGAGAATGTTTTAATGTGTAGGTGATGCATATGACTAAAAAAATCATCAACGCCAGTAATGCCACGCCAAACAGCAGCTTTCTAACACTGAAGTTTTTAAGCAAAGTTACAAAACCTATAGCTGCCACTCTATTCTCCTATCTGTTTAGTTTAAATTTTCATCTCTCAGCCTGGATTTCAAGCGCTTAGGAAAATAAGGCGTTCTTAAAATAACAAACACCCTACTCCATTCATAGGTAATACTACTGCTGGCACGCAGAAATCGAGCAGGAGAGAAGCTGTCCGGTGGATGATGAGCTTAACCCAGCTAAACCTTTGGCCTCAGCGACACTATCAAACACCAGCAAAAATACTTAGATATTTAGCCGTCTATACTGTTGCAATGGTCAATTTGCCGTGATATTACTAATAACAGTTGTATAAATTAAACCCAATGAAGACTTAAACAACAATGAATTCAAACCAGCGTTTCGCTAACCTGCTCACTCTCCTCGTGCTCCTCAACAGGCCACGGGGCTTTGTGCA
This sequence comes from Rheinheimera sp. KL1, assembly GCF_001275035.1. Taxonomy (NCBI): domain Bacteria; kingdom Pseudomonadati; phylum Pseudomonadota; class Gammaproteobacteria; order Chromatiales; family Chromatiaceae; genus Rheinheimera; species Rheinheimera sp. KL1. The sequence continues at coordinate 38,990 of NZ_LAMX01000015.1, read as the reverse complement.
TTGGTAAAACGACTGTACCAGTAAACCAAAAACCCCGTGCCACAGGCCGGGGTTTTTTGTTTTAACCAAGGCCACCAGAACGGGTTTTAATCAATCAATGAGGAAAATGTGATGAGTGGTCAGGACAAAGTCTGGATTTTTGACACCACCTTAAGAGACGGCGAACAGGCCTTGCGTGCCAGTTTAAGTCATAAACAAAAAATTCAGCTGGCTCATGCTATTGCCCGCTTAAATGTCGATGTAATGGAGGTGGGTTTTCCTGTGTCATCGCCAGGTGATTTTGAGTCTGTGCAAAGCATAGCTACTCAAGTCAAAGGCCCTATTATTTGTGGTTTAGCCCGGGCTGTCAGTGCGGACATTGAAGCCTGTGGTCAGGCCTTGGCCAATGCTGAGCGTCGCCGTATTCATACTTTTATCGCCACCTCGCCTTTGCATTTACAGTACAAATTACGCCGCACCTTAGAACAAGCCACTGAACAGGCGGTTGCCGCTATTCAACTGGCGCGCCGTTACACTGACGATGTTGAGTTTTCCTGTGAAGATGCAGGCCGCACTCCTATTGATGATTTATGCCGTATTGTCGAAGCCGCTATCAAAGCTGGGGCACGCACTATTAATATTCCAGACACTGTGGGCTACACCATTCCGAATGAATTTGCCCGCATCATTACCGACCTGCGTAATAAAGTACCGAACATTGATCAGGCCATTTTAAGTGTACACTGCCATAACGATTTAGGTTTGGCTGTAGCCAATAGCATCACAGCAGTTCAGGCCGGTGCCCGTCAGATTGAATGCACAGTCAATGGCATTGGCGAGCGTGCCGGTAACTGTTCATTAGAAGAAGTGGCGATGATTATCAAAACCCGCCCGGACATTCTGCCGTTTTACACTGACATTAAAAGCACTGAGATTTATCGCAGCAGCCATTTGGTCAGCCAGATTTGCCATATGCCTATTCAGCCGAATAAGGCGATTGTTGGCGAAAACGCTTTTGCCCATTCCTCAGGTATTCACCAGGATGGCGTATTAAAAGCACAAAACACTTATGAAATTATGTCTCCTGAGCAGGTTGGTATCCGTCAGAACGAGCTGAACCTGACCTCGCGCTCTGGCCGCGCTGTGATCCAGCATCGCTTAAGCGAAATGGGTTACACCCAGGATGATTACAACTTAGATGAGATCTACAAAGCGTTTGTCACTTTAGCTGACCAAAAAGGCCGGGTCTTTGATTACGACTTAGAAGCGCTGGTGTTTTTCCAAAACTTACAAGACACCAACGAGCCTTACAAACTGGAGTTTTTAAGCTCGTCCACTCATACAGGACATGTCGCCAGCGCCACTGTGGGCATCAGCATTAATGGCGAAACCCATACCGAAGCCGCCACAGGTAATGGCCCGGTGGAAGCGTCGTTTCAGGCTATTCAGCGGATTGTTGGTACTGACGTCAAGATGGTCGACTTTAACTTACAGGCTAAAGGCAGCGGTGAAGATGCGTTGGGCCAGGTGGATATCATTGCCGAACATCAGGGCCGCCGTTATCACGGCGCAGGCTTAGCCACTGACATAGTGCGCTCTTCCGTTTTAGCTTATGTGCACGTCTTAAATTTAATTGAACGCAGCAAACAGGTAGACGCCGCCAAGCAGGCTCGCCGTTTATCTGAATCACAGACAGAGAAGTAACAATGAAAAACTATAAAATTGCCGTGTTAGCCGGAGATGGTATTGGCCCTGAAGTGATGGCTCAAGCGTTAAAAGTACTGGCTGTGGTGTCTGATAAATTCGGATTCAGCATTCAAAGTACTGAAGCTTTAATAGGTGGCGCTGCTATTGATGCAACGGGCGCAGCTTTACCTGAAGCGACACTGGATTTATGTAAAAACAGTGATGCCATATTATTTGGCTCAGTGGGTGGCCCTAAGTGGACCAGCCTGCCCCCGGCTCAGCAGCCAGAACGTGCTTCGTTATTGCCACTTCGTAAAACCTTTGATTTGTTTTGCAACTTACGACCAGGTCAGATTTACCCGGCTTTTGCCGAGTTATCGCCTTTGCACCCAAAAATCAGCAGCCAGGGCATGGATATTTTATGTGTGCGTGAACTGACAGGTGGTATTTATTTTGGTGAAAAAGGCCGGACTGAAGACGCAGCTTTTGATACGCAAAAATACAGCGTCAGCGAAATTGAGCGTATCAGCCGGGTGGCTTTTGAAGCGGCGACTAAACGCCGCAATAAAGTCACCTCTATCGACAAAGCTAACGTACTGGCGACCAGCGTGTTATGGCGTGAAGTGGTGGAGCGTGTGGCTAAAGACTACCCGCAAGTGCAGCTGGAACATATGTATATCGACAACGCCGCTATGCAGCTTATTCGGGCGCCGCAGCATTTTGATGTGTTGTTATGCGACAACCTGTTTGGCGATATTTTGTCGGATGAAATTGCGGCCATTGCTGGTTCTTTAGGTTTATTGCCTTCAGCCAGCTTAAACGGTTCCAACTTTGGTTTGTACGAACCAGCGGGCGGTACTGCTCCAGACATCGCAGGCAAAGGCATTGCCAATCCAATAGCACAGATTTTAAGTGCTGCCTTAATGTTGCGTTACAGCTTTGGCGAAGAAGCTGCAGCCCGCGCTATTGAGCAAGCGGTAGCCAGTACTCTAGAACAAGGCATAGTAACGCGGGATATTAATTCAGCTTCAAACTATGGTACGGCAGATGTAGGCGCCGCAGTGATTGCTGCCTTAAACGCTATGGATACAAAGAGAGCTTAATGATGGCCAAAACCTTATATCAGAAAATTTACCAAAGCCATGTAGTGGCTCCGGTCAATGGCAGCACCGACTTGTTGTTTGTCGACCGCCATTTAATACATGAAGTGACCAGCCCTCAGGCTTTTGCTGGTTTGCGCCAGGCCGGCCGTACTGTACGCCGTCCTGATTTAACTTATGCCACTATGGATCATAACGTGTCCACTCAGCTGCGCAGCATAGACGCGGCGGGGGAAACCTCCCGTAAGCAGCTGGAAGCTTTAGCGGCCAACTGCAAAGAATTTAATGTGCCTTTGCTGGATTTAATGCACCCGGATCAAGGCATAGTGCATGTGATTGGTCCTGAGTTGGGTTTAACTCAGCCCGGTATGATTATTGTCTGTGGTGATTCGCACACCTCGACTCACGGTGCTTTTGGCGCTATCGCCTTTGGTATTGGCACCTCTGAAGTTGAGCATGTGCTGGCGACTCAAACCTTACAGCAGCAAGTGGCGAAAACCTTAAAAGTGGAAGTGACAGGTTCTTTATCACCTTTTGTAACGCCTAAAGATGTGATTATGGCGGTGATAGGCCAGTTGGGTACGGCCGGTGGTAATGGCTATGTGGCTGAATTCTGTGGCTCTGCTATTCGTGACATGAGCATGGAAGGCCGAATGACTTTGTGTAATATGAGCATTGAAATGGGTGCTAAAGCCGGTTTAATAGCACCGGACGAAGTGACTTTTGCTTATCTGAAAGGCAAACCTCATGCACCACAAGAGGATCATTGGGATGCGGCAGTGCAGTATTGGCAAAGCCTATATTCAGATGCCGACGCTGTGTTTGATAAAACAGTCACTATTGCCGCAGAGAACATCAGACCCCAAGTGACCTGGGGCACTAACCCTGAGCAGGTCATAGCTGTGGATCAGCCTATTCCTGCTCCTGAGTCCTTCAGCGATTTAATTAAGGCCGACGCGGCGCGCCGTGCTTTAACTTATATGGGCATTGAAGCGGGCCAGAAGTTAACCGACCTGAAAGTCGATGTGGTCTTTATTGGTTCCTGTACCAATAGCCGGATTGAAGATTTACGTCAGGCTGCTGCTGTAGTGCAAGGCAAACAAGTGGCGACCGGTGTGCGCGCTTTAATAGTGCCAGGCTCTGGTCAGGTGAAACGTCAGGCTGAAGCCGAAGGTTTAGCCGATATCTTTAAAGCCTCTGGTTTTGAATGGCGTGAACCAGGCTGCTCTATGTGTTTAGGCATGAACGACGATCGTGTTGAAGCAGGCCAACGTTGTGCTTCCACCTCAAACCGCAACTTTGAAGGCCGTCAGGGCCGTGGCAGCCGTACTCATTTGGTCAGCCCAGCTATGGCAGCAGCTGCTGCTATTGCCGGTCGTTTTGTGGATATTTCATCTTTTGAAAGCGCGGGGGGAAGTTACTAATGAGCCAGATTTTTGCACAAGGGCTGGTCTGCCCTTTAGATAAAAACAATGTTGATACTGACCAGATTATTCCAAAGCAGTTTTTAACTTCGGTCAGCCGCGAAGGTTTTGCAGAAGCCTTATTTTATGACTGGCGTTATCTGGCGAATGAACAACCTAACCCGGATTTTGTGTTAAACGAGCCTGGCTACAAAGGCGCGTCAATTCTGCTAACTCGCGCCAACTTTGGTTGTGGTTCCAGCCGTGAGCATGCGCCATGGGCTATTCAGCAGTATGGTTTTAACGTGATCATTGCCGAGAGTTTCGCCGATATTTTCTTTAACAATAGCATCAACAACGGCATGTTATTGATCAGCCTCAGTGCATCCAATATCGAGTTTTTATTCAGCCGCTGCCAGCAAGGCACACAGGAATGGAAAATTGATTTGGCCGGCCAGCAGATTATTTTAGGCAATAATGCCGCTGTAGGTTTTCAGATTGATCCTGATATCAAACAACGTTTGTTAAGTGGCCTGGATTTTATCGGCGCCAGCGAACAGTTCGCTCCACAAATCAGTAGTTTTGAACAACAGCGAGCTTCGTTACAACCCTGGTTAGGTTAAAAGCCAGCCTCATCTTTCGGGAGAGGATACACCTCTCCCCAATAATTACACAACAGCCCTCATCTAGCCGTCCAGCAGCAAACCACTGATTTTATTCAATTACTTGCTTATCTAAAAATGCAGGTAATACTTGGCAAAGTAGTACCCAACAGTATATAGTTTCATTATTATCAATTTTACCAATTCACCTATAACCTCTAAGGGGTATTTTTATGAAAAAGCTCGTTACATTAGCAGTAGTAGCCAGTGCTTATTTCGCAGCAGCACCGTTAGCAATAGCACAGGATCAATGGGCCACCTCTTTGTGCGAATACACCAAAGCAGACGATAAAAACCGCGTCCGTAAAGTGTTGTCAGATAACAAAGTCAACGTTCGTAAGGTTTATGACGCAATTCAATGCAATGGTGAGTCATTAATTAAATTTGCGATGCGCAGCGATGCTTATGAAACTGGCGCGTTTTTTGTAAAACAGATGCCAGCCAAGGCTTTAGTTGCAGAAGATCTGGAAGCCTGGGCAGCAGCCAATGGCTTTGGCGCTTCTCCACTGATTAACGATATCAAAGCTCGTATCGGTCAGGATTAATACTTTTGCTAAAAACGGCCCGACAAGGGCCGTTTTTTTAACCAGAACTGCTTATGCTGAGTTCAGCTGATGTACCGTTATTTTAACAAATTCCCGGAAACAGCATTGCCTTCAATAGTAATACCTGCGAACTCGATAAAATCTTCCGCAGTCTCAATTCCTGTCATAGCAGAGCCGTCCTGCATTTGAGAAAAGGTCGGAGGTTGTTGAAACTGGAAACTGAGCTTTAACCGCTCAGGCTGTTTTAAAAAATTCAGCACTGGCTCACTGATAACCGCAGGTATTTGCGGATTATGCATAATTGCTGAACTAAGTTGTTGTTGGGTGCTGGCATAATCTGTAGTGATTTGAGCTGCCGCCAGTTGATCAAACAGCTGTTGTAAAAATGCTTTATTCTCCACAACAATGGAACCACTTGCTACGCCTATGGCTCCTACTTTCTTCATTAAATCAGGTAGATAATTAGGTTGCTCAGACTGTCGCTGCTGCTGTTCGGGTGTCAGTCCATGTATATTTTCAGCAAACTGCCATAACTCCGTTACGCCGGTGAGTGCGAAACGATAATTCACACTAAAATGATGATCCACTCTTAATTCCTGCTGAAAAGTCAGGTCACCTGTTTTTGCTTTGTATTTGTACTGATAACTCATTTCCATCACTAAAGTGGCCAGATAGTCAGCCAGCTCTTTGGGTAAGGAAACCAGAGCCTGAGGAGCGAGCTTTAAATCTTTTAAACGGGCTGCACCATCTGCGGGTAAACCATCACGCTGTAAGCCAATCAGCTCAACCTGACCCACAGTGATAAAATCTCCCACACCTGCAATCCCGATAGTCAAATCCTGGATCTTGTAACTTGAGGTAATGACGTTGGCAGACAACTGGCTGTAACTCATATGAATAGGTGGCATATCGCCCTGTTCAGCTAATTGTAAATACTGCTGATTACTGCGCTCGATATGGCCAGCCATTAGCTGTTCTGCATGATGATTGGCATAGAAAAAACCCGCCACAGCACTGGCTGACAACACCAACACAACTCCAAGCCACACTTTTTTACCCATATTGCCTCTTCCTTCAACCAAACTAACGGCGTCATACTAGCATGAGCAGCAAAGAAAACACCTGCTTCAACCTGTGATTCAGTGTAAAAGCCTGTTAATTTAATGCCATTCATTTCAGCTTTTGGTGTGGTATGGAGCTCTATTTCCACTGGTTTGATTTATTAGGCATTGCCGTGTTTGCAATTTCCGGTACTTTGGCAGCCTGGCGCAAACAAATGGATGGTTTTGGTGTGATAGTGCTGGCGACAGTCACAGCCATTGGGGGTGGTACTTTACGTGACCTGATCCTGGACTCTCCGGTGATCTGGTTGAGCAACAACAGTTACTTCTTAGCCATATTTGTGGCTGCAGGACTGACCATTCTGGCCGTCCGCAACAGATTGCTGATCCCAAACAATACCTTACAAATTGCTGATGCTATTGGTCTGGCTTTTTTTGTCATCATGGGTACACAAAAAGCGCTGGACCACGGCACCTCGGGTTTTGTTGCCATCATGATGGGCACGATGAGCGGAGTCTGTGGAGGCATGATCCGTGATGTGTTATGCCGTGAAATTCCGATGGTGTTTCGTGGCGAACTCTACGCTATTACCTGTATTTTTGGTGGTTTGGTTTATGTGCAGTTGCTCGGCTTTGGCATAGCGCAAATGCCCGCGATGCTCATAGGGATGACAGCTTTATTAACCTTACGCTTAGCCGCCATTCGCTGGCATTTGACCATACCTGTATTTGGTAAAAAGGCCGACGACCTGCGCTAACTTGCTGCCCAGCAGTAAGGTCACCTGTACTTTTTTATTTACACAGAAAATGAGGCTATTCGTGCTTCAGCTTGAAATTGATTAGGAAGCTAACTAAAATACCGTTAGATTCCTAATTATTAACAGGCAAATTATGAGTTTCCAAAGTTTAGGTCTGCAAGTTCACCAGTTATCCCGCCAATGGCGCTGTTTGCTGGATAAACAATTAGCTTGTCAGGGGCTGACGCAAAGCTCTGGCATAGCACTGGTGTACATCGCTGAAAATCAGGGCTTTAGTCAAACTGAACTAGCCCGTCTATTGGCTGTAGAAACTCCCTCTTTAGTTCCGGTATTGGACCAGTTGGAAAAGCAAGGTCTGATAGAACGTCGTCCTTCAGAACAGGATAGACGGCAGAAGGCGTTGTATTTATTGCCGGCGGCTACAGATTTAGTTGCTGCTATCAATCAACAACGCCGGGCACTACAACAGCAATTATTAGCCAAACTGACCCCGCAACAGCAGCAGGATTTGCCACTCTTACTGAGTTTGGTATTGCAACAAGCCGCAGTACTTTTACAGGATCAAAAAGCCGGAGATTTAGCATGAGCGCCGAGCAACTGTTTAATCGCTGGATCAAATGGACCTTAGTACTGTTTGGACTAGTCTTTGGTTACTATCTGGCTACAGATTTATACATGCCAGTCACTACAGACAGTCTGGTACAACGTTACGTGGTGCAGGTTGCGCCGCAGGTGCCTGGCCGCGTGGTCTCTGTTGCAGTGCAAAATAATCAGCAGGTGAAAAAAGGCGATTTATTGTTTGAACTGGATCCAACGGACTACCAACTCAAGCTGGAGCAAGCTCAGCTACAACTGGAGCAAAGCCAGCAAAATAATCGTCAGTTAAGTGCTGCTTTGCAAAGTGCAACGGCACGTGTTGATCAGGCACGTTTTGCTTTACAGGAAGCACAGAGGGAAGATCAGCGTTATCAGCAACTCTACAGTCAAAACCTAATTCCTCGCCAGCAACTGGATCAAAGTCAGACTGCCGTACTCAAAGCCAAAGCAGAGCTACAGGCCAGTACCGCAGATTTAGCGGAACGTGAAGCTGAACTTGGGCTACCCACAGAGGAATTAGTACAAATTAAACAAGCCCGGAATCAGTTGGCCTTAGCACAACTGGAACTGGACAGAACAAAAGTCTATGCCGATGTCGATGGCATAGTGACAGGTTTACAACTGGAGGTCGGTACTAATCTGGCGAGTCATCAGGCCACTGTCGCTTTGGTGTCTACTCAGCAAAGTTGGGTCAGCGCTTTGTTTCGGGAGAAAAGTCTGCTGCATGTGCACCGGGGCACTGAGGCACTTATCACCTTTGACGCTTTACCAGGTGAAGTATTCACAGCTTCAGTGCGCGATATTGATGCTGGTGTAGCCAATGGCCAAAGTACACCGGATGGACGCTTAGCCACCGCTGACAGCAGCAGCCGCTGGGTTCGTGATGCCCAGCGTTTAAAAGTCAATCTGGCGATGCAACAGCAAATGCCACCTGCTTTAGTGGTAGGCTCTCGCGCTACAGTGCAACTGGTACCGCAAGAAAACAGCTTGCTGGCCGCTTTGGCGAAAAGCCAAATCCAGCTGATTAGCCTGCTGCATTATATCTACTAAAATGATGTTGATGACAGGGTACAGAGCTCACTATGTTTGCTTCCACTCCTTTTAATAAAGTACTACGGCTGGCCTTTGGTGCCAGCCTCGGTTTACTGCTGGCTAAACTGACTAACTCCGATCAATGGGGCGTGTTTTTCACCATCAGTCCAGTACTGCTGTTAGGCTTAATCCCCAGACTGACCCCTTTTGTGGTACTGCAATACCTGACGGCAAACCTGCTGGCTGGTGCTATGGTATTGCTGTACAGCTGGCTCGGCGCTTTAAGCTTTGTCATGACACTGCTGGTGTTTGTGTATTTTCTCTGGTTATTCCGCCTGATGGCCAAAGGAGCTTTTTTTGTTTTTGCCGCTATTGCCATTATTAACGGTAGTATCTTTTTGCATTTTGCCAGCTACCCCAGCATGGATCCTGGTCAAATGCTGGGCAATGCTTTATTGGCCGTATTATTGGCTTTACTTATTGCCTGTACCATGATGTGGTTATTTCCAGTACCAGAACAGCCAATGCAATTGCCTCCTGCTAAAACAGCTATTGAGCAGCAGCAACAAAGTCTGGTGGCTGCATCTCTGGCCACATTATCTTTTGTGACCTTTCAGCTATTGGACTTACAGGATTCACTGTCAGCTCAGGCGAGTAGCATCCTGATCCTGCTGCCGATGAGTTTCACTGGCATAGTACAAGCGGGTATCAAAAGAGCCTCTGGAGTCTTGCTCGGATCAGCTTATGCCATAGTCGCTCAGTTAGTGTTATACGACAACTATCAGCACTTGCCGTTAACCATGCTGGCATTCTTTTTTGGCATGTTGATTTTTGCCAGAGTGCAGCAACTGGAGGGGCCAGGCTCCGGGGTGGCTTTTGGCGGCATGACCACTATGGCCATTATTTTTGGTCAGTATTTAAAGCCGGATCAGGATCTGATGTACAGCGCTTTGTACCGGATAAGCTCAGTTGGCGTTGCTGTAGTTTTCACTTTGGTGCTCGCAACAGTCCTGTATCTGCAACTGGAAAGAAAAAGCCCCGTCAGTCGTTGACTCACAGGGCTTTTTTACATCAGAGGATGAGTTTATTCAGTCCGTCATGGCTTTATGCAGTTTCACCGCATTGCGACCTTTACGCATGCGGATATTAATCATCTCTACAGCGACAGAGAACGCCATAGCAAAATAGATGTAACCTTTTGGTACATGCACATCAAAACCTTCGATCATTAAAGTCACACCGACCAAAATCAGGAAAGATAACGCCAGTACTTTAATAGAAGGGTGCGCATCCACAAAATCACCAATAGACTTAGCAGCAAACATCATCACTAAAACAGCGGCGATGATAGCAATAGCCATAATTTCAATTTGATTGACCAGACCGACAGCAGTGATCACTGAATCTAAAGAGAAAACGATATCTAAGATAGCAATTTGGATTAGCACCATAAAGAGGTTATTCGCGACCACTTTAGGACCAGCGTTCTCTTCTTCATCTGAACCTTCAAGGCTATGGTGAATTTCCTGAGTCGACTTCGCCAGCAGGAACAAACCACCTCCTATTAAGATCACATCCCGGCCCGAAATCTCATTACCCAATACAGTAAACCAGGTTTCCGTTAACCCCATCACCCAGGAAATTGAGAACAATAATGCCAAACGGGCAAACATGGCTAAGCCTAACCCCATACGACGGGCAAAAGCACGCTGATGTTCAGGTAAACGCCCGACCAAAATAGATAAGAAGATAATATTGTCTATGCCCAAGACAATTTCTAAAGCTGCCAGAGTACCCAACGCAATCCAGGCCTCTGGACTTGCGATCCATTCAAACATATCAAGTTCCCATGATTTTAATTAACTGGTGCTAGTGTAGCGACTTTATTGCTGAATATCAGCTGTAACCTTGTGGCCATCAGGCACTTTTGGCAATTGTTCCCTGTATTCTACCAAAGCATAACGCTGTTTTAACTGCTGGATTTGATCCTGTTGTTCTATCAGAAACTGATTAAAACGCCGTATTTGTTCCGGATGTTTATGGCTGGATAAATGAAAAGCAAGATTGGTAAAAGGTAAATGCTCAGCCATAACCAAAGCACCAGATAATTTCATTTGCTGAAGATGATACAAAGCGACATTGTATTCGACGTTCGCAGCATCCACTCTGCCCCGGATAGCCATACGTAAAGCAGATCCGGCATCTGGTACATCCAGAATCTTAAACTTGTGATGTTTTTTTAATTCCATCCACAGCGTCGGCGAGAATCCATGGATGTTTGCCAGCACTTTAAACTCATCCATCGTCATACGGCGCTTTTCTGGCAAGACCATAGTCGCGCCCAACGTATAAATCACCGGAGCACTGTAATACTTAGCGATGCTTGAATCTATACCTAAATGAGGTTGCCATGCTCTGTTGTCCGGATAGACAAAGTCTGTCAGCTCAATTGAGTCTTTGTATAAACGTTTAACCGGCAGAGCCTTAAAGACAAACTCATCGCCGCTCCACTGGCTATAAAGTTGTATTAAATCGAAGAAATAACCTTTGGGTTGAGCCGATTTAAAATCGTAATGCGGGTAATAGTCCAGCTGCTCTATACCAATCACATAGGTTTTAGCCTGCAGGCTCCAACACAGACCACAATTGAACAGCAATATCAATACAAAGCGCATGGGACTCCAATGTGTTCACTGATAACCAGATCAATATCAAGCTGTATTTAGTTACACTCACCTCATCAGATAAAACAGCGAAGATCTAATTTATTATTATGCTGTTAGAGGAATAGCAGCAAATGCGAGAAATGAAAGTACTCCGCAGGTATTTCGTGGTAGAACAAGCAAAATAGTGCCGATAAACACAGATTTAACCACAGAGTGAATAAGGCTACCAAGACGCTTTTATCAATTCGCTGTGACTACTGGCGAACTGAAGTTTAAAGGTTAAAATTAAGTAAACAAAAACTATCTAAGGATAGACTATGGCACTGGCCTTAGTTCACAGCAGAGCCCGCTGCGGTTTACAGGCACCACTGGTCACAGTGGAGGTTCATCTGAGTCGTGGTCTACCTGGATTTCAGCTGGTAGGCTTGCCCGAAACCTCGGTCAAAGAGGCAAAAGACAGGGTACGCAGCGCTCTGATTAATAGTGGTTTTGAGTTTCCGGATCATAAAATTACCGTCAACCTGGCGCCTGCCGACCTTCCCAAAGAGGGCGGTCGTTTTGACCTGGCAATAGCACTTGGAATCTTGCATGCGAGCGGCCAGTTACAAGCAGATTTATCGGGTTATGAGTTTTTTGGCGAATTAGCCTTATCAGGTGAAATTCGCAGTATAGTCGGCGAAATCCCTTTGGCTTTGGCCTGCAAAATGGCCGGACATATCGCCGTATTTCCTTTACAAAATGCGATACAAGCGCAACAAATTCCCGATATGCAGCTGTATGGTGCAGAGCATTTATTACAACTCCATGCGTTTTTATTGCAACAACAGGCCTTACCCGCTATACCTGCCATTCCAGATATTCAGGCTGAATTATATCCGGATCTGGCCGAAGTCCGTGGTCAGGCTCAAGCGAAAAGAGCACTGGAAATAGCAGCTGCAGGTGAACATAATTTGCTGATGTTTGGCCCGGCTGGTACAGGTAAATCTATGCTGGCTCAACGTTTACCTGGTATTTTACCCAGTCTGAGTGATCAAGAGGCGCTGGAAACCGCAGCGATTTATTCAGTAGCTGCACAACCCCGCACCTTGCAACAATGGCATCAGCGGCCCTTTCGTCAGCCTCATCACACCTGCTCAGCAGTAGCTTTGGTTGGGGGTGGTTGTCATTTTCAGAAATAATTGAGAATGTTCAGAAATTAATGAGAACGAACGTTGCTGCCGCCGTATGCAAATGTTCTGCTGCTGAAAGGTTGCTTTACTCTTTGAGCTGATAAACCAAATTAACAGCGAATTGGTTCTCGGTATGACTGAGCAATACAAGTAGGTAAAACTCACCTCCCTCAAAAAACCGAAGTCGTCTGATAACAAGCGCAGACTTCATGTTTAAAAAACGCAAAATTATTAGTTGAAAAGTTAGGTCCATTAAGTGCATTCTTTAAACATCTAAACTCTATTCCAATTTCAGATGACCATTGAGAACGAAAAAGCTGTAGCAACACGAAACTCGGAAAAACTACGAGAAAGCCTACCTAAGAATCTCTCGGAGAAAGAGAGTAAGTTCTTTCAGCAGATAGCGAATGCCAAGACCAGTCCACTGAAAAAATTAGAATCGATTTATAACTTAACAGATGATTTGTATAACTTTGCCTCTCGCTTCACCCCTTGCAAAAAGGGCTGTAGCTCATGTTGCTACTACCCGGTGTCGATAAGTGAGCTTGAAATTTCTTATATTGAAAAAGTAACAAAAGTGAAGAAAAACAAGGCTCAAATTGCACCACGGGAGTTTCACGGCTTGCCGTGTCCATTCCTGCAAAATAACGCCTGCTCTATATATAGTGCACGTCCGTTCGCATGCCGTAAACATATTGCTTTGACCCCCACCAACATGCTGTGCACACCAGAACTGGCGAACACAGTGTCTTTACCCAAAGTAAAATTTTCCAATATTGAATTGGCCTATGCACATATACATGCTGAAAGCTCAAGCCCAAATTTGGTTGATATCAGACAAGCTTTTGGTAAAGAAAACTCTTTGTGGTAAAGCGATTCAAATAAAATCTACCTTAGTTTTCAAAGCGATTACCTCAGAAGAAGTAACCTTCTGAACCAAGAAATGGAAATCAGTTGTCTATGCAGATTTTTAAATACCAAGAAAAAAATATCATTTTCTCAGTCATCCAAGGAGTGGTGTTAGGGCAAACCAAATATACAGAAACTCACGTCTCATCCAGTGGCGGCGGTGGCTATGTTGGTAAGCACGGTGGGAAAATTGAAGCTCCAACAATCGACTCAGAAATCATCACAAAACATGAGTTTTGGATCAAGAAAAGCGATGGTGTAGAACAGTGTATTAAACTCACTGACTGCGATATCCCAGTCCGAACAGGGCAGCACGTATCAGTCATATCAGCAAAGCTGCAAGACTCTAACAAAAAGCAATTTGTGGCGTTGATAAATCATAACGCTAAAAGACATTGGATGATTAACACTGCAGAGGAGCTAAACAAGCAACTTGGTATAGAGACAATAACGGGTATGTCACTGATGATATCTATCGGAATTTGGTTTCTGCTAGGAATGCTTTTTAGCTCCGTTATTTTCGGAGGACTGGTTGCATTCATTACATTAGCCACGAGGGCAATAATGAAAACCAATAAAATTACGGAAGTAAACGACAATCTTAAAAAACACATCAACCAATTAATTCGTGATATTGAGAGCCAATGTTGAACATCCCTAGCCTGCACTAACAGATGTCGCTGATTCTATAAGGAGTTTCTCAACTTTATGATAACCATTAAAAAATTTACTCCTGATGAAGGTTTATGGGTAATTGTTATTGTAACAGGTGAACTTAAAAAGCATGAGCGCCACGCTCATCGCTCACTCGTTAGCTTCATGATAGCGCCTAGCTTAGAAAATGAAGTAGAACGGTTAGGTAAAAAGAGTGACCTTATAGAGTATGACCCCAAAAAGTTACGCGTTGTCTGGACTTCCATTGAGCATCTTCCCATCCTAATACCAGGCTCAGTCTGGACCGGCGTTGACGAGAAAGCTGATACATGTGTTTATTTGCCACAGAAAACTTTTTTGACTGAAGTCACCTACCCAAAGCGGCCTGAGTTTATTGATTTAGGAAAAGCTGAGTATACCGATACCAAAGGTGTCGCCCACCCTTATCTCCCCAAAGATACGTATCCATTAGGTCAGGGGCTCGGAGCAAAAGCTATTCTATTTGATTCTCCAAGCGGTAAAGTAATCATTCCATGCAGTGAAATACTCAGAGCAGAGTATGGATCTGCTCCAATCTTACTTGAGGCTATCGTCAGTGGTTGGTTTGAAGACTCAACGTTGATAAGAAACATTATAAACGTTGGAAAAACGAACGAAGGTATTGTAGAGCGAAGACAAGCAGGACTGAGTGACCGATTCATTCAATTCGGCAAAAGAGTGACAAGTACAAGCAAAAGGGCTCTGGCTATGCTCTACAATATTCATTTTACTGAGTTCACAAGAGATAGAGTTACTGCGTGCTATTCAGCTATAAAGGCAGCTAAACCGTACAATAGAAAAGTACAAATAGCTCCTCCAAGCCACGGAAAAGTCCAATTAGGTATTTCTGGGGTCCGCTATACTCTTAAAGATGGCACTAAAGCGACATTTGTACTTTCAATTAGAAGTTCTACTTGTAGCATAGCGGTAAAAGACTTCGATTGGTTTATAGATAATGACAATGGACAATCAGAAAATCAGCCTGAACCGCTAACCTCAGCGTTTCCTGACCTTCCAACAGAGCTCAGATATGAACAAACTGTCGAAGATGATATACATCTATCAACAGAAGACGCCTCAACACGCAAGTCTGTTACAACGGTTGCGATACCAGGAGTGATTCATTCAGATCAATTTGATATTAGGAAAATAGAAAAAACTGAACAAAAAAGTGAAAACACAAAAGGTAAGATACCTGAGACCCCCACAACTGCCGTAGGGCAAGAGAAAAGCAAAGATGGTTCGCCAGATACTTCTCTTATGGACTATCAGTTCGACTATAGCAATCAGATAATTAATCCAAGAGTCCCGAGCAATATCGAGAACTTGGTGAATGCACTAGAAAAGATGCTGAACTCGGATAGTGATTTTTGTAAAGAGATTCATTGCACCCCACTTAAGTTGGGAGTGTCATTTTTGCACAGGAATATAGTCTTATCACGAGAAAACCCCAAAAAGGAAGTGCCTATTCACATCTCTGACTTACCTAAGAAAATCAATGATGTCGAGTATGATTTCTGTAACATTACGATAAACGGAATATCATTAGCACGAAAAATCTTAATCGTATTAATGTGGTATCAAGGAAAACGTTACGCTCTAATTGAAGCAGAACGAGAAGAAGTCATTCCAGGCAATGACAAAACATCACTTTCCTCGACTTATATATGCAGACACGTAGATAGAGATAATTTGAAATTCAAAGACATCAACGCAATAGTCGCCTCAGTCTGTATGAATGGCCCAACACTAATCCCAGCCGATGCTCTGCCGATGTTTGTAAGAAAAAGATTAAAACATACGGAAAAGGACCGTAAACACAATAGTAGTCTTCCAAATAGATTAAAGTCAGCAATCATTGCTTTATCGGAAGAGCCAAGACCTAAAAAACTTCAGGGGAAAATAGGCTGATGACCAAAGGGACCTAGTTTTTATTTACGATTAGCAAAATAAAAATGGCAGAAAATCTCTGATTTGCGGGCATTCAGCTTTTTATTAAGTGTTAGGCATTAAGGATAAATATGACCAATAAGTTAAGTATTTGGGTCCCAGTAGGAACCGCAGTGCTCGCATTTATAGGAGCTTTAGCAGGTACGTTTATCTCAGGTTCTATGCAGGAGAGTCTTTGGGTGCGCCAATCGTCCTATGAGGAAAGAGGATTGATTTTAAATCAAAGAGTTAGCTTGATTGAACGTATGTCTATAATTATCAATAAAGGCCCTATTATGGAAGCCATCCAAGACTATGCGACGCTTCAAGCAGATTTAGCAAAATTGAATGTTGGCTGTATTAAATCGGATGGTAAAGGCGGCTTAGATCAAAGAGAATGCTTTCCGCACGCCCCTCCATTAGAGAGTACTAAATTCATTAATGGTCGTGCTGAACTGAATGCCGAGTTCGCTTCTACAATGCAACTAGCTTCAATATATTTTGGGCCAAAAACTAAAGAAGCTATTGTGCAATACATTGCTGCACCTGAATGGTGGAAGGCTGAATCCAAACTTTCAAAAGCTGTTTTATCAGCGATGCATGAGGAATTAGCTTACTTCGAATAAGCATGCCTTAGACCCCCCCGGAACTCTGTTGCTCGCTCAATTACTATGAGAACAAAGACCGTCATGTAAAAATTGGAGGCAAAATCGTCACATTCGCGCCAGTAGGGCGTTCGAGATGTTGGAGGTGACTTTATCTCCAAAGTTTTGTACTATTAATGGGAGTGTGTTTGCTTCCCCCCGCTCATAAAATCCAGATGGGAACTGCGTAGGCACCGTGCTGAGGGTCGGCTTGTAAAGAGCGAGTACTTGGTGGTCATGCAGCAGATGACCTAATTATCAATCTGAGTGAAAGATAGCTTATAGGGGTTCCATGGACACCTTTGTTCATGGAACTAGCACTCCCACACTCAGTGTCTCGGCACATCGTCTATTAAGCTAGTCTTCGATTATCGCAACATTGCGTTTATTAACAGTTGTTTAAACTCAAAGAGCCAACATATTTAGGGCAATGAGACTGAAACCCTCTCGAATCATTGCTCAATTAGCCAACTATAATTTCCTAGCAGAGCCTAAATATATATCTGTAGCTGCGAATGACAAGAGTGGTGCCATATGATTCAACTGCAACCAGGAATGCAGTTAACAGAGATAATCTGGGATCTCAGCGTTACAGAGTTATCAGAGAAAGATGCATTTTATTACTACGAGCAGCGATGGCGTTATGTTCAGAAAGATTTGCTGTCGAAAGACGAGGAACAGTTGATAGAGCAACTCATAGTTGACCATGGCAATGGAATCTTTTTACCTAGATAACGTGTTTTGAATCTAGCATGGCAGTCAGTTATGAGCGAGAAGTGGATATTAACGCTTAACGCCCGCAGCACGCACAGCTTTGTAGTGCTGGCGAAGCCGAAACGAAAAAGACATCGCCTTGCCTACGATTGTTAGAACTTGGATGTTTGCTAAATGAAGTTATTGACTGAATAGCCACAGGCCTTTAATTCTTTTGCCACTTCAGTTTTCCATGCGCCTAATTGATCCAAGGTGACGTATACGATACCACTTACATCATTTGGAGTCTCAATATCACCTTTTACAAGTGAGCATACATTTTGTCTGCCTAGTTTAGCGATAAGGTAACCATGCTCAAATACGACATTTTGTCGCGCTCTACTTTTAGGGCTAACATTCGATTCATGAGCACCGCGCCCATGGTCACAAGCGGTGTATAGAACAAGGGCAAAATCCGCATCATTGGTATAGTGTTCAATTTTTTCAATAATCGTCATGCCCACGCTTGCTTGTTCATGCAAGATAATTGCTTCAAGACCTAGCTTTTCAATAAACCGGCTGACTTCTTGCTTCGCCTCATTATCCCGCCCATGCACAATAAACACTTTTCGTTTATTTCTTGCCACGACTTTTGACTTGCGGGGTAATACGTTCTGAAACGATCCAACCTGTTGGGTTGTCTGGATCGATTGACCAAACTCAAGCATATCAAGCACAGGGGTAAATTCCTCAGATAGATATGTTCTTCGTTCAGCATATGTACCAAATTTTTGCTTAATAAATCCCCAAAAGGTATCAAGGCTTCTATGTTGCTTTAACCATTGAGGAAGCAAAGGAGAAACATTTGGATTGCTTAATAGTTCATGGCGTAGACGCTCAAACTCCCTTGAATCAGCAGCTAATTTAGTAGCCCTTGAAGTCAAAAGATGAACAAGATAACTAACCTTGTCGAAGTCACTTTCTAAAAACTCAATGCTCAAATCTAAGTCCCTTGCTTCATTTTATCTTCGTAAGCAGCCTAATACCCCTGATCACTATCAAATGACTGCTGGCTAAAATTGAGAGTCTCGAAAATAGCCAGTTGTTATTTGTTGAATTAATTGGCTTGTGGGATCACTATATCGCTTAATAATTGGAAGATTGAAGATGCTAAGAGTGAAGCGGCAACTCCGAGTACGAAAGAAATAGCTAAATTTTTGTTGTTTTTACCTCTACTAGCTAATGATATTGCATCCATTTTTTCTTTTAACGTATCAACAGACTCCGTTGCTACTGAATTCAATATCTTAACCTTTTCTTCAAGCTCAACCTGCAACCTGGCATTCTCTTCAATGTCTTTTTGGAGCGTCGTTATATATGATGTCACCTCATCTAAAGATGATTTAAATTTACCTAGCTTGACCAATTGATCAGAAAGAGAAGTGTTACTAGACGTTTTATCCCGCTGCTTTTTCGACCAAAAAAAATAAGGTATAAGGCCCAAAATTGGAAACAAAGATGCCAATATATAAAGAAAAATTTGATAAAGGGTGCTATCTGGTTTTACTCCAATCGACTCTATCAAAGGCAAAACATGGTATCCAAGGAACCAAGCATATTTAGGGGACAGCAAATACAGGACTATCAATAATGAAATAAGTAAAATAGCTTTTTTAACATTCAGCGGCATATAAAATCCAATTTAAAGTAGAGAGAACACTCATAGTTATTAGTAAGACTGAAGTATTTTTAATATTCATTTCGCCTAGCATATGTGTTTTGGAAAGGCTCGCTTTCTCTATTTTTACCACATGTTCAACTATGAATCAGCTTATTGATAAAAGTTAATGACCATAAACTACTCATAACAGCGACCAAAAGCGTGCTGGCACATTATTACGTTCCTTTGGCATGTTAATTTTAGTATGGCCAACACTAGGCATATAAATTAGATCATTTTTCCTTCTTCAGCAACAAATAAATATGCCTGTTGAATGGTTCAAAGCTGGCCTGTTTTATAGTGAAAGCAGATAACACCTTTTATTTATCACTATGCTCAAGCAAAGTCTGCAATTGGCATAAAACCAATCAGCGCTTTGAGCGATTAGCGGTCATTAGCTCCCCGTTAAAAGACCAAGAATTGTTGGCTAGAATTAGCGACTAAAGAGAAAAATACAACTATTTTTTGTCTTTTTAAACGATTTGTTATTTGTATTGATAATTTATTCAATACTTACTTTATTTTTATTCTACGTCGTTTCTGCTCTTCGTTTATCTTATTTGAGTTCGCCTCTACTATCTTATTTTGAACACAATTCAGTAACTCTGTAACGTCTTTAGGCTTACCTTTCAAACAACCTTCAACAATTGATTTCAAATCATCTAAGTTCTCAATACCACCTAATTGCTCAAGTAACTTTTTAAGATCTTCGTCAGAGTAATTCTCTTTCAGAATTTTTCCCAATAGGGTATTCAAGTCTTCTAAATTCAAAATTATCACCATTTTAAGCAGTGTTTTTCATACAGGTTCGAGGAGCGAGCTCTCGGCACCGATTATGCAAATTGCCGCAACTTATTATGTTCCGTAGCTAATTAATTCAACCCTTAACTGCAACATTGAGTTACAAAAATCATGAGCCAAATCTACCGTATCTGAAAAAATACTTTATCCAGTCATCAATCATATCTGGCTGACATCAACGAATTTCCTACGAATTTCGTTGATGTCTACATACTCGTAGCCTGCTTCCAGGCAACAATTATTACGACTCAAACGAACCCCAACCTTTGGCTTAAAATACCAAGCGTTAAAATAGCAAGCGTTGCAAATCAATCGTAAATGCTTTCTAAACTCTCACTTCATCGAAGTGATACCCAGCTCTTTTAGTACTGCATCTAAATATTCGTTTTCCAATATTTGTTTCATTACCTGGCTTGAGCCAACGCCAACTATAATACACTTCGCCCCCGAACTTATTTCTACCTTACCAGCACTAGTTAATTTAGACTCAAACGTTAGGAATGCAGGTTGTCCTACAGGAAGTAAAAATGAATACTTTTCAGCCAGCATCGAAGTAACTTTTTCTTTGTAACTTTCTGAGCAATTTGAGCCAAATATAACTCCTTCTATAGCATCAGGCGCGTGATGGTATATCTGAGTTTTAGTGCTTTGAGGAATTTTAGACGAAATAGAAACTCTCACAGAACCAAAACTTTCACTTAGCAAAAGCCGCACTTCTTTTTCATACGACCAAAAAGAACTTTTGTTCAATAAATTACGCTCAATAAGACTAAGCATTGAGCTAAAATCTAACATATCTACTAATTTATCTTTATCTTGGTAACAAACCTCTGCAAATTTAAACTTCTGTGAGTTACCTATATAGATATTTGGGCGAAGGTTGATTGTTCCCTCTGTTATGCCTCTATAAATTAAAACACACCCTCTAAATCCTCCACCATAATGGGCCCACATTTGAGGCTCCAAAGGATCTTTAGAAAATGAACAACTGTAATAACGCTTATCCCAACCACGAACGAGCTTTTCCTTGAGAAAGTGTACACATAGCGCGCTTGCAGCCTCTGGTTTTTCGAACATACTATCTCGTTGAGTAATCAAGTATTTTTCAAAAACTTTGACTAAATAATCTTTTTTTTCATCTAGCACAGGTGAAATACCATAACTACTATGAACAACAACTTTTTTAAATGCGTCATTCAATTCTTGAATCAGATTATCATTATCTACATCAACAACTTTAGATAAATTCCATGTATCAAAAGGCTCACCACTTTTTAATATACTCTTCCACGCCTCCTTATTGTCACCAAAATATGGCTTGACAACTAAATCATGTGGATCGTTTAGCTGTTCATTTGACGCAAAAAATATTTCATCATATCTAAGGGATTTCTCAAAGTAAAAATCTGGTCTGTAATATTTATATAAACGCATAAACTTATCAAGTGATCCCCAAAAAAATTAATAGTGCAAGATATATCAATGTCGTGATATTTAATTTGAATTAAATGTTATTTTTTCATACGAAAATAATGCTAACGTACCCATATTTCAATGATTTTCTCCACAATATATAAAACTGCAAAGGCAGTACGCCATTTATGTTTCTATAAACTGAAAAGCTAAAACTATAAATTTGACAAGTAGTTACACGTAGTTTTAGCTAAGAAAATTAGTTCTCAGTGGGCATTTGATGTAATGCATTGATCCGATTTTGGCACAAATCAGCATTCTCTCATTCAATATCTTCATCTTCACTAAGGTCTGCTTGTTTGTTCTCAATCGCTAGTTCTATCTGGTGCCTTGTCCACTCGGCGGCAACCAAAGGGTCTTCCTCAATTCGTTTTTCAATTTCTAATGTTTCACGATATTCGGCCGCTTCAGCCTGCAGAGTCCACACGGCTTCCTGCCCGCGCTCTTCGATATGAGATTTGATATCGCTGATATTCAATCTGAAGAATTCTTTTCTTGGATTCACCTTATTTAACTGTGCTCGGAGGAAGTAGCGATGTAAATCTCGTTCGAGAGCTGGGGCATCTTCACTCCAAATCATGGCATGGACGTCAAACGGGAAAGGAACACTGGCATCACCCAGCTCTTTTACCCGGTCTAGCGGTTCTAATCTGCGAGTCATACCAACTTTATAAACATTTTCCCCAAAGGAGCCTAGATTGGAAATGATGTATACATGCCCAGTTTTGGTTTGCTGGGCCATGGACAACGCTCTTTGGTTTTTCGATTCTGCATCTACCAACTTTTGTTGCAAGTCTGCTAGTTTTGCCTCGAATTCAGCGCGTTGGTCTTCACTGGCTTTTTCTAACTGGCTTTGCAGTTTTTCCAAAGCTTTTTGAATTGCAGCCTCTTCTTTTGCTGCGTCTTTAATTGCTCGCTCATATTCACGCCTGGCTTTTTCTTCTTCTCTGATTTGTTCGCGAATGCGGCGTTGCTCTTCTTTTTCTTGTTCACGTATTAGATTCACCGCAGTTAACCAATGCAGTTCATCTAACCGAGATTGAAGATATTCCTCGTTGATTCGTGCACTTCTAAACGCCTTACCATTATGGTTGACCAGAGCAAAGGCATCACGGATCTCCGCTTCAAGTTTACCGAAGTTGTCTGTCTTGGAGCGTGAAAGAACGGAATCTACTTTGCCATTAAAGGCATCAATGACGAAATTAATGGCCGTTACTGCTCGATTTCTTTCAACATAGTCGCATGTCGCAGCGCGCTCTGACGTCACCATCAATTTGGTTCGTTCTCGAGCTCGTTTTAATTCCTGGCCAGCGTCTTTGAAAGCATACATCTCTGCAAGTTCGTCTAGTAATCCGTAGGTTGGCTTCAAATGCTCATCACCGTATCCTGTGACTGTATTTTTGAGTGCTTCAATCACCGCTTCCAACCGGTCAGCCTCTCTAAGCGCGCGATAGGCATCACCAGCAATTTCCTCAGCATTTTGTTGGGCTTTACTTATAATGAGCGACGCTTGGGTATTTGCTTCATCAAGTGAAGCTTGCACCTTCTCACGCTTTAACTTAGCGTCCGCACTGACCTCTCGTCTTAGGGTTTCTGCATAAATCCGAGCTTGCTCGGTAATTTGATTTGCATCTTGATTTGCGTCATTAATTAATTTATTAACCAAATCTTTAGCTTCGTCTGTGTTTCTGGCTATTACAGTCTGCAGACGTTCTAGTTCTTGTGTAGTGTCTCGGATATCACAAAAACGACTCAGTGATTGAACTTCTTCAGATAAATCAGCGGTTTTCAATTCAAGCTGAGAAATTAATTCGCGCGCTGTTGCGACATCAATTTCCTGTTCACGAATAACTTGTTGAAGTGCAGAGCGTTCGGCAAGCAAAGCAGATACTTGGCTCTTAAAGGATTTATTCCGTTTTGACTGGGAGCGAATAATCAGAACTAAGACGATAAAAATACAGGTAAAAACTAGCGTGGTTAAAAGTGCATTATCCATTGCAAACTCCTTTTTTAGGAACTTTGTACATCTTAGAACTGAATTTGTCTACTCTTTGTCACCGCGGGTGGTGGCAGTTCGACGCTCTCTCTAACATTGAACTTTAGATCTTAGGTAAATGAGAGCGTGAAGCGGAAGTTAATGTCTGCACTTTCGGACGGTTTGGAGCGCAGCAGAAAACCAGCCCAAAACATGCAATTGTTAGATCTAATTTGCAGAAATTTGCACATCTTCAAGCCCCCACATTTTCCATATGTTCGAAAAATAGCAGGATTTCCCTTGAGCAAGTCGCGCCCAAGGGGCTGATTGACAATTATCATCTGGTGTACAACCAGAGTTTTCGTTCGCACAGTGTTCTTTTAATATGCACCCCAGTTGCTTACCTCGTACTATTTCGTGAAACGAAAGAATAGCGGGATACATTAGGGGAGTAAGAAACGATTTCTCTGAATCTTTGAGCCAAGCTTCAAAGTTTTGATTAAAAACAACTGGCATTCCTATACTATGGATAAAATCCATTAGCGACTTCCTAGACTGATTTTTATTTGCTCCCCACAGTCTAGCGGATATCGATTTATCACTATTTCTTATTCCTCTCGCCCTAATGACCATACCGCTAGCCCATTGCTCTTCTTTCAAAGGGGAAACAGTGAATAAATCAATTAACTGAGACTCTGCCGATTTAGAAGCATTTATGTACTCGACACTAACTGACTCCGATTCTAAGGTGAAATTATTTAACACATATCGGTAACATTCATCTGGGCTTTTGAATACGAGCCCAAGTTCATGGATTTTTCTAAGACACTCGACAAATATTTCAGCAGGGTTGTAGTACATTAATGACGCTTCACACAACTCACTAATTGCGAACCTATAGTGAGAAATACCGGGGCATAAATGCTCGGCTAGCATCAACGCAGCATCGTATGGAAAATTTTTTCTTCTTTTTTCTTCTCCGTATATTTCGCTTTCAATTAAGTTCGCCATGCTTTCATAAATAGCCATTGCCCCAAAATGAAAATCTTCAGTTACACCAATCACCGAGCTCCCATACCTGATATAGAAATATTTTACTGGGTTTGGAACGAGATCCACTTCCATCTGGCTTTCAATTACCTCTATGACGGCATAACTCTCAGGAAACTCTTTAAATTTTTCGGCATCATCTCCAACATACAATGAAAATAGATCATTATTAGCCATTACGGTATCGCTGAGATCGCTACTCAATAATGGCAACCGGACAGGACCGATCTTTTGCCTTAGCGCATGGTTCTGAGACTTAATGACATCGATACATTTTGAAATATTAATTAGCCCGTATGTAGTACTCACGTCCTGTAAAAAATGGATCAATTCGTGAGCGAAAACTCTCTCATTTACTGTGTCTATAATTTTTTCAATAGGTAAGTCTATATCAACCTTCATCATGAAAAAGGCTGGAACATAGAATCCTAAATCTCTATTGAGTTTCACTATCACCCATAACCTTATGCCCGTCACAAACGCGAGCAACTTGTTGCAAGTTGTTCTTACCCATAAAAAGTCGACTCTCGGTTATGCACGTTTGCATGCCGGCATTATCAGTTTTTACCACCGTAAGTCACAGGCTCAGCTCTCGAACAGAGACAAAAAGCCTTCCGGTTCCTGCGGCTCGCCTGACTTTTACAGCTACAGTGCCCTCAATTGCTGAGAGCTTCAATGACAACCAAATTTGCGTCATAGATTTCAAGTAGCTCATCATGAGGGCTAGTGCCTTCTTCGGCAATTTGGCCGCAATAACTCCGGCCAGCTGCATTATTTCGGCAACATTAGATATGGAAGCGCCTATTTTCGATACTTCTTACTTTTAGCACATTGAATTCCATATGGGCCACAAAGTGCTTAAAGTTTTATGTGATATTGATGCTCTAGATGACAAGATATCACCGTTAATACGCCAAATAAAAATTCATTAAGATGAACTTTGCTATGGAAAAATTTATTTTTATCCACTTAGATGAATTAATTCCGTTGCTTATTTCATTATTGTCAACTATTGTTTGATTTAATCTAGATTAATTCATCATAATGAATTTTTGAGGCACTTATGGAAAGTAATTCTATCTCGTCCCAAGAATCGACATTGCGAGAACTCGCTGCAAAACGGGCTCGCCTCGTGAATGAGCTAAGTACACTTGATGTATTAATGCAAGACGCTATTTCTCAAGCAGCTCAGCGCTCTTATCAACCGCTCTCTGAAAATACACTTTCAGATATGATTGATGCAAATCTTGGGACATTACAAGTATCAGAGCTCACTGCAATTTGTGGTATTTCTCCTGGAACTTACTACAACATCCGCACCAAACCAGACACTGTATCAGTGGGCAAGTTAAGCGCCCTACTTAGGGCTATTGGCTTGCAACTTTATATAGGGAAGCAGTAGATAGAGGGGGCTTTGATGCAAGAAAACCGAGTTGGTTATGTATATGCTGGGGCCCACTTCGCCGGTGCTTTGAAGGAATTCATTGTCCAGGGAGGGTATGAATACGTCTTCCAATATGCCCCTGAATATCTCACGAGTGGACTCGCGCAGATTGGAGTGAATCTACCTCTCACTGTTACTCCCTTTGAAAGCCGTGCTCTCCCAACATTTTTTTCGAACTTAGTAAGTGAAGGGTGGGTAAAACGCCATCAAGCTAAACTTGCCCGATTAGATCAAGATGACAAATTTGGACTCCTGTTGGGGCACGGGGAAGAACTGATTGGACCGATACGAATTCTAACCGAGATGCTTCCTGAGCATCAGGCAGAACCAGAAAATCAGCTCATTCCTGCTAAAAGTCTCAAAGGATTTCAAATAGACTTTCCTCGAGAAGAATTTAATGAAGTTGCGATAGCATCATTAGGTAGAGCCTCGATTTCGGGTGTCCAGCCCAAGATGTTTTTAACGCATAAAGCAGGTGCTAAAAAAATGCTCACCAATGCGATGGGCATTGGTCCCTATATTGTAAAACCATCTCCAAATGAATTTCCTGAGTTGGCTATTAATGAATACATCATTATGCAGCTCTGCGACAAGGTAGGTTTCAATGTGGCTGACCACTATTTAGTGCCTTTCTCCTGTGGCGAGATGGCTTATGTGACCAGCAGATTCGATATTGACCGTACCGGCAGGCACATTGGTTTCATTGAGGATATGGCATCCGCGATGGATGTATCTCCGGGCAACAAAAGCAGTGAGGCATTATCATATGAGCGTATGCTCAAAACAGCATATGTGTGTTGCGGCAGGCACATGCAAGTCCTCAAAGACGGTTTTCTACATGTATTAATGGCTTACATTGTGGGTAACAATGACCTACATCTTAAAAATATGAGTTTGATAAGGCCGATGCATGATTCGGCAGCAACAGGCTTTACCAAGATGTACGATATGGTCTCTGTGGCTCCTTACAAAGAATACGACGCTTCAGGTGAGTTGAGCATCTGGTTACTCCAAAGTGAAGTCGATGATGCATTCAGTACGTCTTCCTATGAGCAGTATGGCTATTACACTGGGCATGATTTTATGCAACTGGCCAATCAATTGTCTCTTGGTGAAAAGGTGGGGCAAGTATTGATGGATAAGCTGGTCACGAAGATATACAAATGTATTGAAAAGGTATTGGCTGATTCGCCGGGCACAGAGCAGTTGAAGGATGTAATTCGCACACGCATTCAAAATAGGATTAACACTCTTTATCGTAAAAAACTCAGCTAAGACGCGGCCCACCAGTAGTATTGGAAGAAAAAGTCACTAGCACTTTTCCAGTATCGACAAATGTTATAAAACAATGCTTATTAACTCTCAGTTTGGAAGGAGATGTTTGTGTCAACAATTCACTGCCCTGACGGATGGACCATTTTGAAATTTGAAGATGGAGAAAAAATCGCCTACAAAATTTTTGCAACCTGGCGTGAAGAAAATGATAAATGGCAACTCTCCAGCGGTGCCCCAGATTTATCAGCACTGAAAAAGGAAGGTGATAAATTTGTTTGGGAGCAAGCATCTGGCAGTATCTACCATCTTCCAGTGGACGGGGAGCATTGCAATACAATGTATCAGGGGCAAGTGCTAGAGAGCATTAAAAGTTCATGTATCAAACAGAACATTAACTTATCTATTGTGGAAATTACAGTTCCTACTATGCACTAGCTAATTTCCGATATTGCAATATTGGTCACATCTGACAGGGCAATGTCGTTATCCCCGATCAAATGAATTACCGTCCACAAATCTTACCAAGATTAATTTCTCGCATTCTGTGAAATAGTTATTGTGTTAGGCGTACATAGCCAAGCCCTCACTCCATCAAGAGATAAAGATCGGCCAACGATAACAGCTATGTAGCATTCTTGAATATGCTTATTCTTATTTACAAATTTTCGGATACTCACAAGATCCTGAGGGGAAAGCTGTGGTATATCTTGAGGGTGGGTGTGCCAGTAACCTATAAATTGAAGCCCTTCCTTCGATGCCTGACGCATTTCTTCCAAGCACCGCAATTTGTTGAATTCAACACTGTTATAAGAACATTTGTCTGCTGGATGAGGTAGGGTTGCCTTTACAAGCCAAATACCATCAGGCTGATTCATGTCAACAAATAGCTGTCCACCCACTTCACTTTGGTTGCCATATTGTCGATATGAAGTTAGTACCTTCATCACATTTTCAGTGACATGGAGTACCAACTTCGGGTTGTCCCACCCCCATGAACATACTGAACTAAGAGGCATCATCAGGCCATGCTCTAGACAGGATCGTAAGATTTGCCTGAAAGTATTCTTTCGGTCCTAAGTACTCTCCACCCAGGGCTTCAATTGTTGAAGGTTCTTTTATCATAGAAAACCAAGCTGCATCAGTTAGCCGCCCAGTAACAACCTTAATAACAATGTCAGCAACCATAGACGCCACTTGTACAACACCAACAGGCCCACTTGGGATAAAACTTTCACCGCATCCAGGTAGAGGAATTACACCACCTTTTTTCCAATCGGAAAATCTGTATTTAAACCGTCCCTTTGGCTCGAATAAATATCGACCATCAGTAACATCGGAACCACTGACAATTGCATGACCGATATGAGCTTGGGGCTCTGTCCAGGCCTGTATCAACTCCCAACTCGCTCCCCGACTTTTTAATTCCCATAGATATTTCTCAGAATCCCAGTCAGCAGTTGTAATCACCACGATATCGGCATTATCAAGCATTGACGGCTTATCATATAAAGCGAACTGAAGGTAAGTTGGGACTGCCTGTACTTTTTCACATGGCATATTTCTCAGTAAAAAACTCCGCATTGCTTCTGCTTTATTTTGGCCTAACTCTGAGATACCCAAAACATGACGCCCTAAGTTTGCATCAGAGAGATTATCAGGATCGATAATAGTGAGTTTCTGAATGCCAAACTTCGCTAACTGCAACAATACAAAGCTACCTAACGTTCCAGCGCCTACCATTACGATTTTTTTGGTAGCAATTTGCTCCAAGTCAACACTCTTGTTTCGTGAGTGAATAATTGAAGGTTCGAGTATATAAACAGCTGCAGTATGAAGCTTAGGATGAATGATTAAGTTATCTCTAGCTTTCGATCTTTTAGCTGTTCGATGCCCGTAGAACTTAACAAATTTATCTTCTTGAGACATCCCACGTATAATTAGTGTTTGAATTTTCGGAGGATTTGTTTCTGGAAGCTTTAAAAATATCCAGCGTGTAGAGTACTTACTGCTTTCTCCCAGCCAGTTTTGGAAATTAGAGAGTTCAATACCGCTAATATGCTCAGATAACCATTGAAGGAGCAGTTCAGATTTCGGTATCTCTTTGGACGGAACGGAACTTAATACTAAGTAGTAGGCTGATTGTGCTAAATGCTCTGCTCTAACGGTATACTTTGAAGATTTAAAAGCATGATTTTTTAGCACTCCAACTTCTTCCGCAAACCAAGTTGGCATATTGCTGAGCGTTCTGTTTGCTGCATCGCTCAACGTGTAAAGAGCACAGGCCTTTTTCGGTATATTTAGTAAAAGTGCTGTTTGATGAATACGAGTAAGTTGCTGGTTCCAATAAGTAGATATTTCCCGCTCGAACTCTTTTTGCCTGGATATCGGGCATGTATCTTTAGCAACGAACCCAATTAGCAGCTTTAATCGTTTTATCGCATCATTAACTATATCTACAGGTTCTAGTGATGAAGGATGCTCTCCAGCGCCATAAAGACAAATGCTATTTTCAAACGTATGCGGCCACTCCAACCACGCATTAGGTGTCACTTTTAAAATCATATTTTGGAGTGGAAACTTCTCTGGGAATCCGATGCGCAAGTGACGCTGAACGCCCAAGTAATCGAGAGGCAGTAACATTTGAAATGCAATCACCTCCTTGTAATTCGTTTTAGTCTCTGACAATACATAGTGTATTTGAGGACCAAAACCATCGAACAGAGCCTGAACACCTTGTTGAACAGGCTCTGGTAATTTAGTTAGTACTGATAAATCAACCAAGTCTATCTACCGAAGTTATGTTTTCCTGAGCAGCAGTTCCGCCGCTAAAAAGCCCTATAGCCAACGTATTTTTTGTTACGCCTTTTTTCAAACCTGGGAGAGTTTTATTCGAAGGTAATGTTTTCTCAATGAAGTCTGAAACCCATGCCTTAGGGAGTCCAAAACGCGACGAGAAGTTGGATTCAAATTCTAGTTCAGATGTGTGCTGAACCAAGCCAATTCTAAGAGCATCCATGACAAACCCGTGCCATTCATAAAATGCTTGACGATACTCATGTCCCCCTTTTCGGTTCCATTTTTCTGCGAAATTCTCACCAGCATCTTTGGGATTGAGAACGAAATACTCACCGGTAGCTTGGTTCATTTTGATAAACTTAGGCATTCCCTCGATGATCATTGTGATTGCTTCAAGTGGTCGCAAAGGTCTAATTACCGAAGCTGCGACAACAGCTTCGTAAGACAGTGCAGCAAGTGTTGTAATAACTGCCGATATAGGTCTTTGGTCTGTTTTTTCAGTCGAAATCGCCCACACATCTCTAAGTCTTTTTAAAACCTTAATAGTGGCTCTAAGTGGGTTATGTGACGTGTAGTCATCATAACTTGGCATAGGGTCTTGTGTTACATTAGAGAAAATAGCGTCATAGGCATCTCCTTTCATCATGGTTCTGCTTTCCAATGCTATAGTAATTTGCTGCTTTGAAAGCTCGTCTAACCAATCAGAATAATCTCTGGGTGTACTCGCTTTCCATCCTTGCACCCGATCTGGAACCTGCAGGTTACCGAATCCTTTTGGATCGCAATAGACTGACGTTGAAATCGCAGGTGTTACATCGATGTGAAATGCTGGGTTTTCATCTGCGTACTCAATTCGTATACCACGCCGTAGTTCAACTATAGGGCTTTGCACACGAGAGCGTTCAGAGAAAATTTTCTTTATACTTTTTAACACTTCATCCGCAGAGTAGCCACGAGCCCGAGGTAATAAAACGACCGCATCAGCATCTATGGTGGCCATTTCATCCTTTGCTTCTGGAGCTGGTTTTATTGTAGTTTTTAGGCAGATTGAGCCTTGAATGAAAATATGTGCATCTTGTAAAATTGGGTCGTCCGAACCAGACAAGATGTCCTGTAAGACGTCGTAGCGTTTTTCTATCAGAGAATACTGGGGTTCTGTAATGGAAATTTTATCAATAGCTGCCAGAAGCATCAGCTCCCAGTTATCAACTTGGCCTAGGTCTTGTTGTACTAGATCCATATTTAATCTCGCTTCTGAATAGTTGATTTTTGATGCATTAATCGAAACAACTCCGCTTGAAAAACAGCGTCGATTAATGCGTTGTGATTACCTTGAAGTTCAGCATTGAGAGCTTTGGACATCAAGCTTGATTTAGTATCTTTCCAAGCGCATCCGAATACCCCCATGTACATTGCTTTAATGTCTAAAGGTGCAAATCCAAAAGGGTTAACTCCAAAAAATTTGATGAAATAATAGTTAACAAAAGACCAGTCAAATGCCGCATTCAAACCAACAAAGACTGGTTTTGAACCACTAGGAACTACAGCCTGAAGCCAATCCGCAAAGGCTCGCATGCACTCTTCAGGAGTTTGACCATTTCTAGTAAGCTCATCTAAGTCAAACCCTGTAACAGCGAGAGCTTCTGGATCGAAGTTCTTAGTAGTCGGCTTAAGGACTCGTTCAAATGTTTGAGTTGGTTCATAAACCAAGCAAGCACCAACAGATAACATACTGAACTCACCAGGCACGGGTCCTGATGCCTCAATATCGACAGATATAAAAGTCTCGTTCATACATATTCCTATAGCTGTATTTCTTCTTGGGACGAACCTGCGAGGCATACAGCTTTTGTTGGTGTGATTTTTAGGATTGGCTCAAACTCGCGATTTCCAGCCAGAGAGCGTTCATAAATGGTATACTCAGGCTGGCAACGCGCCTGCATCTTTTGTCCCAATTTAAAACATGCTGTTGTAGGAGCTAAGGGAAGTAGCTGTACATTTTTGATACGCCACTCATCTTGTATTAGCTTAACAACATCATCTATTACATATCCAAGTCTTATCAAATCATCTTTCGATCTAATACATTTGAATGACGTATTCGATGCTTTTATCATGACGGTAGGCTTCTGGAATTCGCCATTCAAATAGATATCAGGAGGAAGCTCATTAAATTCAGGTTTTGCAGTCAAAAAGAAAAGTAGTACCGCAGAGTTTTCACCGTTGTGCTCTTTTAATGTATCAAAGGAGAAAGTGTTTTTTGGCTCTTCGTCGGCGAGCCAAGCCCACTGCCCGCCAAATTTATCCGCACTCTGGTCGCGATGAAATTGAAAGTGGTAAATCGATGACGATTCACCAAAGATCCTACCCGCAAGAACCATCAGAGACATCATTGCAACTCCGAAAACTGCTGTCGGAAGACGTTCACCTCCAGCCGTACCTGTCCCAGATAGATATGAACGTAGACTCCTATATTCTAAGCCAATCCAGTCAAATGCGTTTGACCAAAAACTAGCTTTATTAACAGAGGAAGTTTGATATGCCTGTTTTAGGATCCAAAAAGGCTCTCCTTCACTTCGAAGCTCAGATTGCCACAATGCTTCTTCAGCCTTCCTACGATCAAAATCTGGCGATTGCCCTTCGATACTGCCGGATAGGACAATTGTTTTGACTTTGCGATACCTGAGTGTCTCTAGAGCTCTTTTTACCTGAGCGATGCTGCTCTCTCTCATGTGCCGCAACCTAGTTACTGAGTATTCATGCGGCGCGACTCGATCAATAGTTCGATGGCATTTGTCACATAGCAATAAAATGTTGGTCGGATCATCAGCTAATAGAGGTGATGCTGATGGATCACCTCTAGGCCCGTCTTGTGATGAGGCAATAATATGCGCGAAATAACTAAAATTACCTTTTATAACTCCAGATGTAAAATGTGTCCGTAAATCTTCACCACATCCTTCGAACTGACATCGCCAAGCCGCAGAAGCTAAAACTTCATCTCTTGTCGCTTTACTTACTTCACCATTTCGACCATTTGTAACTTGATCTCTTTTCTTAATCCATTGCTTAACGGTAGCAGAATTAACAAGGATTGAGCTTTGGGTATCCTGCGGTGATACGTTTTGAGGGTTATCAGTTGTCAGCCATAACACTTTTTTATTAATGGTTTTATCAAGCAGCTTAGCTCTTTCGGTGTCACTAAACTCAATGGATCCAACATTTTTCAGTTCAGAAGATTGGGTTTCAGCATAAAGTACACACTGATAAGCGTTAGCAGCTAAAATTAGTCTGCTGTAATCGGCACTGAGTAATTTTGCGATTGAGTGAAAGACCAAAGAATCATCCATTTGTTATACTTCCCTTATAGCTAAGCTGATGAATGTACTAGTCGTATACTTTGGGATTTGATGCTCAAAAATCAATCTCCGCATCCAAGACCTAACAACTGAAAAAGTTGCCGAACCTAAAGTCTTAAAACTCGATGCGAATTAAAGTCAATGTGATCACTAGTCATTCCAGACTTCGGCACCATAAATATCATCATAACTACCAACATCTATATGGGTTACTCCGACACCATCCAAGAAAAACTTTTTACCATCAGAATCACGTCCGCCTGTACTTACATACCAAGCGTCTTTCCTTTTATCAGGGAATTTTTTGAAATAACGAGCTCTCTCTATTAACAACCATCGAAGGAATACTTCGTTTTCTTCCAAACCAAGTCCAAATATTAGTAACGGAGTATTAAATACAATGTGTAACCAAGTATCCGCGCCACTCCACACTTGAGAATTTTTACCTGAAAACAGGCTCATTTTCCCGCCCTTGTGGAACCAGTTTCTTGCTCGTTCTACAGACCCCATATAATGAGAAAGACCAAGACGAACACTCCGTCTATAGTGCTGCATCCCATTGATGTGCCAAATTCCAAACTCACGACTAGGATCTAATACATCCTCCTTACTGTAGTAGCTGCCCCAAGGGTAGTAGTCCGTGAAGCCATCTTTCTTTTTACGACGTAATGTGCAATTACCGGCGTCAGAGAGTACTTGCTCAAAATTTGTAGTCAGAATTGGACTTTTGTTACTTATTGCCCATTGAACAATACGCTGATGATGATCGTAAAATTTCCATGAAGTCATTAACTGACAAAATTGCTGCGACAATGGAATGGCTGACGAGGAGTGTTTGGATTTGAGCTCCAGTACATCGTAAAACTCTGTCATTGTAACTCCTTCAGGTACATCTCGAAGCGGCAATGGTAAATTCTTTTTGGCGAGAGCAATTAAGAGAGCTTGCCAAGAGTTAGTTGCACTAGCCGCCCCATACAAATTGATCCCATTTCCGACGACTAAGGCAATATTTTCTCGATTTTCTTGGAGTATAGTTTTCATCTTGAATGAGTCTCATTAACAGGATTTTGTCAGTGCTAGATAAGTCATTAATCTCAGTTCCGATGAAACTAATTGATTTATCAAGCTATCTGTTTTCTCTCCTCACATCAACAATAA
The DNA here is from genome assembly GCF_001275035.1 of Rheinheimera sp. KL1. Taxonomy (NCBI): domain Bacteria; kingdom Pseudomonadati; phylum Pseudomonadota; class Gammaproteobacteria; order Chromatiales; family Chromatiaceae; genus Rheinheimera; species Rheinheimera sp. KL1. The sequence goes on along the minus strand of NZ_LAMX01000015.1, from coordinate 4,413 downwards.
ATAGGTACTAGCAGAACGTACTCCTAATTGGTACGATACGACTTTGTTTTGTATTCAAAGGAATGAAAAATGAGGAAAGTTTTTCCCCTTGTAGTTTGTGCACTAAGCGGTTGCTCAAATGAGCGACCGACTAGTGAAGAGCTACTAGCCGCTTTAAACGAACTTGGTCAGAAAAAAGCGTGTTTAACGTCAGAGTTATTTAGCGAGTGGCCTGCTAAAGGTGATTTTGTTACCCGAAATAAGGTGATCATGGAACGGTTGGCGGATGTAGGATTGGTGCAGCAGGCAAATGGTACTTTTGACCTAACAGCTAAAGGAAAAGACTTCTTTGATCACAAGCAGAACGGTTTTTGTTATGCATCTGGACACACTATCTCTAATGTAAATCTGATTAAGGAAGTCCCTACAGAACAATTACCAACTGCGGTTTATCAGGCTTGGCAGATTTCGTTCGAAATAACCCCAATGGTGGGGGGCGAATGGATTGATAACCCAGAGCTGCTTAGAGTACTCGGGGTCGATTTTCCGCAAATAACACAATCACAGAATTTCAATGTGCGTTTAATCAAAAGAAACGAAAATGCCGAAATTGAGTTATTAGATCCTCGTTTTTCATTCCGTCCAAACCACAGTTTCAAGATGGGATGGTAATCAACTCATCTTAATAAAGCAGAAGTTCATTTGAGCACTTGTTTAACTATTTGACCTAATAAGAATTAGTGCTGGACTCACCCGTCAATCAACTCAAAAAGTTGCTAGCTTGTATTGTGGTCGTTTTGTTGGATAGTGACTAAAGCTAGAGCTGGCAGATATTGAGTACTGACGCTCAAAAATCTGTCATTTAACTGTTGAATTCTGCAAATTAGATGCTACCTTAAATGGAAACGCACCAAAGGGAGTTTGGGCCATGCGAAGCTTTTTTTTCGCTATCTTTTTATTAAGTTCTATATTTGCCTATGCGGCAGAGCAAATTTATTCCGTTCACTGTCCCATAGGATGTCCTGATAATCCCAAAGAAAACACTCTGGTCTTTGGCCATCTTTATGCTCTGTCAAACAATAGCAATACAAAAATGGCTGATTGGGTTGCTTATGAAGTGGATGTCACAAATTTTGGTGAGTCTCCAGGTCGGGATTGGGCAAGCGATCCGCTTTTACCCGCTGATGCGACGTTAGAAGAGCCTGATTATAAAGATGCGAGTAAAGAGCCCTTAGATGCAGACCGTGGACATCAAGCACCTTTAGCATCGTTCGCAGGCTCTAAATATTGGTACGAGCTGAATTATCTGAGCAACATCACCCCACAGGACAAAGACCTGAACCAAGGTGCCTGGAAAAATCTAGAGGATGCAGAGAGAAGCGCGGTTAGTTTCCGCAACTCTATCTTTGTCATTACAGGACCGCTTTTCGATAAACCTATGCCGAAAATGCCAGGGGCAGATGAGCCACATATAGTGCCTTCGGCTTACTACAAGATTATTTATGACAGGTCTGGCAATGCGGTGGCTTTTCATATGGAGCAGTCAACTCCGCGCAGCGAAAGATACTGCTCAAAAACAATCCCTCTTGAAAATTTACAAACAAAGCTCCGTTATAGCCTTCCGGAATTCAAGTTTAATCCCATCCTGCTCAAGCGTTTAGGCTGCTGACATAAAGAACAATACATAGAAAAACAGGACATTTTCATGACAGACAAGCTCGTGCTCGGCCCAATTATTGGTCTCGAATCTGATAACCATTACACCATTCTCTTTGTTGTTAAAAACATTCAATCTGCGGTTGTTTTGCTTGGAGAGCAAAGTATCCAGGCCCAGTGCATAGGCGAAATAGTCTCAGGTGGTGTTTGGCGTACAGATATTCACGTACCTCAGAAAGCCAGGGCTTCTTTGTTGAATACAAAGTGGTATGTGACAACAAACAGTATCAAAGTCAGCTAGCTATCTCGGAATGGGCATTTTATGTTCCTGGAGTCAATGAGAAACCGAAGTTCGCCTATGCATCATGCAATGGCTTTTCTGACTACAGGCTGATGAATACCGCAGAGAATCCCTATCGCCTTTGGGACCTGATGAAGAGCGAGCATGATTCAGCCCCATTTGCTGCATTACTCATGGGGGGTGACCAAGTGTATGCGGATTCTATTTGGTCAGCCATAGAACCATTGCAAAAATGGAATGAACTTGGAATAGATGAAAAGATAAAGCGTCAGGCAACGGTTGATATGAAGAAAAAAATTGACCGTTTTTACAGTGAGCTTTATGTCTCTCGTTGGAATCAGCCACAAGTCGCACAGATATTGGCTACAATCCCTTCGGTCATGATGTGGGATGACCACGATATATTCGATGGGTGGGGAAGTTATCCAGAAAAACTGACGAATTGTCCTGTATACCAAGCCATCTATGGAGCTGCCAAAAAGCACTTTGAGCTATTGCAGGTAAGAGGGCCTCAGAATAGGTCACTCATCGGAAATCTTGCAGATCTAAAGCATTATTCAATGAGTTTAAAGTTTGGTACTTATACCGTTTTGGCTTTAGACAATCGCTCTGAACGCACACTATCTCAGGTGATGAGTGAATCTCACTGGAATGATATCGCTGCAGCTCTTAATTATTGCACATCGGGTGACCTTCTTGTCATGACAGCAGTGCCCGTTGTATACAGAGACTTTGCAGCAGCTGAATCTATTGTTGACTCTACACCATGGGAAGAAGAAGTTACCGATGACTTAAAAGACCACTGGCGCGCAAAAGAGCACCAAGGTGAGCGTCAAAAACTAATTATGCGCTTATTAGACAATGCAAAAATGCGTAAAGGCAAAACCGTCCTATTATCTGGGGATGTTCATGTCGGATGCCTCGGCGTCATCCGCGACAAACGTGAAACAAGCTCAATCAATATTCATCAAGTTGTTTCTTCTGGAATTGTTCATCCTGCGCCTACCTATATCCAGTGGCTGGGCATCCTAGCGATTACCAATGATGACACTGAGTACCTGGATGAGAACAAATCTATTACAGCCGACATGCTCAAACCATATGGCTCAAACCAGTATATCCGCGCCCGAAACTTTGTGACCTTACTTGAAGGTTCAGATAACAAATTGTGGGTGAACTGGATGCTCGAAGGAAAAGACAAGCCAGCTTATCCACTGGTAGCCCAATAACACTATCCAAGGACATTTTGTATGAAACGATTGAATTACATTTTTGGTGTTGTTGCTGCATTTTATCTTACTGGCTGCGCTAACTTACAACCTGTAAGGGATTTTGCGAATGCATCAGCTGAGCTATCGAGCTACACCCAACTTACTGACAGGTTTAATACGACGTATGAACGTGAGCGCTTGTATTTATCGGGCCCTGTCGATGCGAGAGCCCAGACGAACGACAAAAAGCGTAAAGCAGCGTATGTAGACCTCGTAAGAGTGCATCAAACGGCCTCTCTATATATGCAGACTTTAGCAAAACTCGCCGGTGAAGATACTTACGATTTGTCTGGAGAAATTAAAGGCATATCCGGAGGAATTAAAGCACATCCTGATTTTGGAGTGTCCGCTGCGCATGTTGATGCTGTTGCCAATATTACGACGCTTATCACTAAATGGGCGATGGCAGGATTACAAGAAAAAGCTGTGAAGGAGATGGTGCGAGAAGGTGACGCATCGTTTCAACTATTGCTGGCGGGTATGCAGGACTTAGTAAGATTGTACTCAAAAACAAATGAGAACGAGAAAAAGAGAGTCCTGGGCTTTTTTGAGGTAGAGCTGCTATATGCTGATACCCCCAAAGACCGCCTACTGGCTACACTTGCCCGAGTCCATGAAGATGCCAAACGTCGTGAATACGAACAAGCCCAGCCACTCTATTTGAGTGCCGAAAAAGGACTTCAGAAAGTCGCTGATGGTCATAGAGAATTAGTGAAACATTTAGACGATTTGTCTGGCTCTGACCTACAGAAATCATTAAAAGTGCTAACCAAAGATATAAAAAACTTATCTAAAAGTATTCAAACCGTAAGTAGCATTTAAGAACTTTCCAAGGAGAATATGAATGGCATTATCAACCGCAGCGGAAATAGAAGCTCTTGCCGACAAACTAACGGAGTCAGCAGATGCGATGCATGCAAAAGTCCTCTCAGCAGCAAAGAGCAAGACCATATCCCAAAAAGAGGCTCAAGAGGCATTTGACCAGCTGTCGTCACTGAGGATGGACGCAGATAGCTTATATACAGATGCAATATATAAAGTCCTTGAAGACATGGAATCCACCCAAGACGAACTCATGGGTGTCATCGAGGGAGCAAAAAGCAAAATAGAAAAAATTGACCGTATTTCTGATGGTTTAGTGCTTATTGCAAATGACCTTTCCCCGGAATTAATACCAATCCCGTGATGAGATTTTCCAGCTTATGC
>NZ_LAMX01000025.1:0-131738 GCF_001275035.1 Rheinheimera sp. KL1 | reverse complement strand
TGCACAACCCCTAAAATGACAATTTGATGATATCCGTGATCGTTCGCTCAGAAATAAAGCAAAACGGGCGAAAAAGAGACTTTTTTGCCCGTTTTATTCACAGAAATAGCGATTACTATAGAAAAGCTGTTGTTATACCTTAAATTGCTTCACCAGATCTTTTAAATCCTGGCTTAGTTGAGTTAAACGCTGAGTAGATTGATCGCTACCTTTAATAGCGCCGGCAGTCTGATGAACCAACTGACTAATAGTATGTACGTTCTGGTCAACTTCGCCAGCCACTGCACTTTGCTGTTCAGCTGCAGTAGCGATGTGCGCATTCATATCGGAAATCTGTGCTATCGAGTTGGCTATGTCCGTCAACGCTTGCTGAACCTGAGCCGCCAGATTGATATTTAGCTCTGCTGCAGTTTTACTTTCCTGTACAGCTGCCGTCATTTGCTGAGTGCCTTGTTGCAACTCAGCAATAATGCCGGAGATTTCCTGAGTCGATTTCTGCGTTTGGTGCGCAAGAGTGCGCACTTCATCAGCAACCACCGAAAAACCCCGACCATGCTCACCGGCACGGGCTGCCTCTATAGCTGCATTCAGTGCAAGTAAGTTAGTTTGATCAGCCAGCTTATTAATGATGTTCAGTACATGACTGATATTTTGTGACGAGCTATATAAAGAAGATGCAACTACCGAGCTTTGTTCTATGGTTTGGCTTTGAGTATGAATACTCTCTACTGAAGTCTTCATTAACTTCATACCCTGCTGAACCAAAGTTTCAACCTGGCCTGTTTCATGATTAGCTTGTTCAGCACTTTGTGCCACTTCAGCTATAGCAGAACTCATCTGTGTAATAGCAGTAGCGACCATATCGGTTTCTTGTTGTTGCTGCACACTCTCTTTTGAAATTTGCTGAGAAATACGAGCTACATCCAAGGCACTTTCGCTGACCTCAACAGAAGTAACACCGACAGAAGTAATCAACTGGCGGATTTTGCCCACAAAAAGATTAAATGCTGTCGCCAGTGCGGCTAATTCATCTTTGCCGTCATAACTTAGTTTGACGGTCAGATCGCCATCACCTGAAGCTATATCCTGCATCGCAGCTACAACATCGGTCATAGGTTTAACGACTGAGCGTGTGACATACCAACTTAATGCCAGCATCAAACCCACAACAAAAAAGACCAGAACAGCAAGTTGAATAGCAACTTCATAAAAAGAGGCTTCGACATCATCAATATAGATACCAGTACCAACTATCCAGCCCCAGGGCTTAAATAATTCAACATGACTGACTTTAGGTACTTCTTCAGTGGTACCAGGTTTAGGCCAATTATAGAACACCGAATGGGAGCCATCATCGACTACGCCATCAGCCATATTCTGAAATAAAGGTTCGCCTTGTTTATCTTTAAAGTCGGCAACATCTTTACCATCCAGATCAGGCCTAAACGGATGCATTAACATAGTGACTTGCTGATCAATAACGAAGTAATAGTCATTTTCTTTGTAGCGAATAGATTTTAGTTCAGCTAACGCCAGTTGTTTAGCTTTGGCTTCGTCCAACTCGCCTGAGGCTACTTTGCTGTGATAGTTATTCACTACAGCCACCGCAACCTGGGACAGATACAGAGTAGAAAGGCGTTTTTCCTCCAGTATACTTTGCTTGAGGCCACTAAGGACTAGCCAGCACACTAGAATTTGTCCAAGAACAGCAACTCCAACTATAGTAAAAAGCCGTGTTTTGATACTTAAATTTTTTAACATGCCCCACCCTGTACAAACCGTATCTATTTGTTTTGTAGAGAGTAGAGCCGAAGATGGCAAATAGCAAGCAGCACAAAAACCAAGCAATTTTGTTTGGTAATAGATTAAAGAAGGAAGAGAATTTATCTTTTAGAGTAAACAGGGAAATAAACGAAAAGGTACTCAGTATAGAGAGAGTTGGTGCCGGGGGGGGGACTCGAACCCCCACGCCGTGAAGCGCTAACACCTGAAGCTAGTGTGTCTACCAATTCCACCACCGCGGCGCAAAGCGTCGTCGACGGCGTGCATGTTATGCGTCAAGTCGCTAGTCGTCAACTGTCTGATGCAAATTTTCAATGGTTTTTACCAGCACTGCTGAAATATTCAACAAAGTGTTGGCTTTTGCGTCAGGCGGCCTATTAAAAAGCAAAAGGCGAACCTGTGTTCGCCTTTACATCAGACTAAAGCCCGAGTGATCAGTACTTAGCTTTTTTGATTAAACCAATTTCTTCCAAACGTTGCATCAGGTAATCGTTGGAATTGATCGGTTCAGGATAACGGTTAGGTCGATCTTCGCTGATACAGCTATCCAGAGTTTCTATTACATAATCCGGATTTGGATGCATAAAAAACGGAATAGAATAGCGTGGCTGGCCTGCAGCAGCTCCGGCCGGATTCACGACTCTGTGCGTAGTGGAAGGCAATACATGGTTGGTCAAACGCTGCAGCATATCGCCTATGTTGACCACTATAGTGCCCTCAATAGTAGTGACAGGTAACCAGCTACCATCACGGCGCAGAATTTCAAGACCCGACTCGTGTGAACCAACCAACAAAGTGATCAGGTTGATATCTTCATGTTGACCTGCACGAATCGACTGAGTCGAAGTATCCTGAATAGGTGGATAGTGAATTGGGCGTAAAATCGAATTGCCGTAATTCACTTTGTCGGCGAAATAGGTCTGATCCTGTTTTAAGAATAAAGCCAAAGCTTCCAGTACCGTATTACCTAACTGTTCCAGCGCAGAGTATAAACCGTAAGTTGCGTCCTTGAATTCCGCCACTTCAGACGGCCACAAGTTTGGATACAAACTTGGATGTGGCGCCGGGCCCGATAATTCACGGCCAACGTGGAAGAACTCTTTTAAATCCGGATGATTACTGTCTTTGGCTTTTTCAACACCAAATCCCGTATAACCACGTGCACCGCCCTGGCCAGGCACATGATATTTTTGTTTTACTTCAGTCGGTAAAGCAAAAAACTGCTTAATTGCTTTGTAGGTATTGTCCACAACTTCATCCGGGATACCGTGGCCGCTAATGCCACAGAATCCAAACTCAGTGTAGGCTTTGCCAATTTCGGCAACAAAGTTGTCTTTGTCGGTGGCAAACCGTCTGATGTCCAACGTAGGGACTTGTTGTTGAGTCATAGTTGTAACCTATTTAACTTAACGAAAAGAAAAAGCCTGCTATTGCCGCACTCATCAGGTTAGCCAGAGTAGCAGCTAATAGAGCTTTTAAACCCAGCTCTGCAATATCTGACCGACGATTCGGAGCCATCACTCCTAAGCCACCTAACAGAATGGCAATCGATGAGAAGTTTGCAAAACCACATAAAGCGATAGTGACGATAATTTGTGTGTGCTCACTCAGCTGCCCTGCTTTGACATACTGGATAAAATCCAGATAAGCCACAAACTCGTTGATCACTAATTTCTGGCCAATAAAGCTACCTGCCAAACGGGCTTCTTCCCATGACACACCTAAGATGAATGCCAGTGGTTGGAAGATATAGCCAAAGATCAGTTGCAGAGTTAAGCCTTCAAAACCTACTAAAGTACCCACCCAGCCGATTAAACCGTTCACTAACGCGATTAAACCGACAAAAGCCAACAACATAGCACCGACATTTAATGCCAATTGTAAACCGCTGGCTGCACCTGAAGCTGCAGCGTCAATCACGTTGGTATTTTTCTCAACCACGCCAATATCAGCTAAATCATTTTTTGGTGTCTCAGTTTCTGGCAATAACAGTTTTGCCATCAGCAGGCCGCCCGGAGCAGCCATAAAGCTGGCGGCGATCAGGTATTTCAGTTCAATACCCATACCGGCATAACCTGCCAGCACAGAACCCGCTACTGAAGACAAGCCCCCTACCATCACCGCAAATAATTCTGAACGGGTCATAGTGGGAATAAAAGGACGAACGACCAATGGAGCTTCAGTCTGTCCCACGAAGATATTGGCCGCAGCACTCATAGATTCTGGGCGACTGGTACCTAGCAGTTTTTGTAAACCACCACCTAATACTGTAATGATGATGCGCATTACGCCAATGTGGTACAGCACTGCTATTAAAGATGAGAAAAAGATGATCACCGTAAGCACATGAATGGCAAAGACAAAACCATACTTTTGCGCACCAGCATCACCAAATAAGAAGATGATACCAGCCTGGGCGTAAGAAATAATGTTGCCAACAAAGGCAGAAATGCTTAACAGCACGTCTTTACCAAAAGGCACATAAAGTACAAAGGCACCTATGGCCAATTGGATGGCAAATGCACCTCCAACGGTGCGCCACTTGATGCGGCTTCTGTTCGCAGAAGCTAAATACGCTGTTACTAAGATGGCAAGAATGCCAACCAAACTCATCATAGTTATTCCTTGGGTATAGGGTCTGGCCAGTGTAGGCGCAGATGTTTTTGTTCTTGTGATGCCAAATCCCAGAATAGCATCAAAAGATCAAGTAGTTACAGTTTCCGAGCGGGAGTGTTAACCACCGTTTCTGGCTTTAACACTTGTAGTTGCTGTTCAGGGGTTGTCTAAACTTGACGTTTTGCTGCGCGATTATAACAGCAGAGATGAAAAGCTTGCAAAGCAAATGTTGCATCAAGGATCAACCACGAAACAACAGCCAAAATGCAGCTCTGGCTGTTGTTTCAACTCAACCGTGATAAGTTTATTCCTGTAATAACTGGCGAATTTTGGTTTTAATGATGTCGATGGCTATTTCGTTTTTACCACCGCGGGTCACTACTAAATCGGCATATTGCTTGGATGGGTTAATGAATTCAAAAAATGCTGGTCGCACGTAGTTTTCGTATTGCTCAGTAATGGAACTTAAGCTGCGGCCTCTGTCTTCCATGTCCCGCTTAATACGGCGTAGTAAGCAAACATCCAAAGGTGTATCCATAAATACCGTGATATTGAATTGTTGGCGCAATTTATCGTCGGTCAGTAATAAAATTCCCTCTACCAGTACCACTTTGGCCGGGTGCACAGTAATAGTTTCCGCTTTACGGGTATGCGTTTTGTAACAATACTGCGGCATAGAGACAGCTTTGCCATCTTTTAACTGCTGTAAATGGGACGCCAGCAGCTCGTGTTCAAAAGCGGCAGGATGGTCGTAATTGGTCAGAGTACGCTGATCAAAAGACAAATGAGCCTGATCACGATAGTACGCGTCTTCAGCCAACACAGCGATACGCTCACCACCTAACTCCGCTACCAGTTCCTGGTAAACAGTGGATGCAAACAAACTTTTGCCAGAGGCCGAGGCGCCGGCAATAGCAATAATGGTACTTTTAGGCAATTTAAGTCATTCCACAGATAATCAACTACGGCAGATTATCTATGATTTGATATCAAGGGCACAATTAAATCTCCGCACTAACCACAATTTTAAGTTTTGTTGTTCTTTCAGTTTGCCACTTATTTAGTCATGATTTTTTAATAATTAGGCAGTAAACTATGTGAAGACATGTTATCGAGTATCCGAGAGTCCGTAAAATGACTCTAATCAGCAGCATGTTAAATGTTAGTCAAAATAAAAAATCAACTCAGGAATGAACCATGGCAAATAAACTTAAACTAAGTCGCATTGCTTTTGCAGTAGCGGCAACCTTGGGGGTCATGTCGTCTGTACAGGCGCAGGAAACTTCTTCAAACATCACCGGAAGGATTCTGACTCCAGCAGGTGCTCCTGCTCAGGGAACGATGATCACAATTATTCACGAACCTTCAGGTACATCAAAAAGTGCAACTGTCGGACAAAATGGCTCATTTTCTGCTAAAGGCCTTCGTGTTGGTGGTCCTTATAAAGTAGTAGTCGACTCTCAGGAGTTTCAGGACACTACTGTTGAAAAAGTATTTTTGAGTTTAGGTGAAGCTACAACATCAACCTTACATTACAAGCACAAAACGTTGAGACTATTACTGTAACAGGTTCACAACTAGCCTCAAGTGAGTTCGGTAATACCAGTCCAAGCTCTGTTTTTAATTTAGATGACATTGAAAGTGCTCCTTCTGCGGATCGTGACCTGAAAGATTTAGTACGTATTGACCCTCGTATCTCTATTTCAGAAGATAATGGCTCTGAATCTATTATTTGTGCCGGTGGTCATCCACGCTTTAGTAGCTTAACGGTAGATGGCGTTCGCATGAACGACAGTTTTGGCCTGAACAACAATGGCTACCCAACAACCCGTATGCCATTCTCTTTTGATGCAATAGATCAAGTAGCGGTAGAGTTGGCACCATTTGATGTACAGTATGGTGGTTTTACTGGTTGTAATATCAACGCAGTAACCAAGTCAGGCACAAACGAAACTCACGGTGGTTTCTTTTATGACTACACTAATGATTCCATGCGCGGTGATAAAGCTGGTGACGACAAGTTCGATTTAGGTAGTTACAGCGTCAAGCGCTACGGTGTCAACGTAGGTTTCCCATTGCTAGAAGACAAATTATTCGGTTTTGTCTCCTACGAAAAACTGGATGGCGCTCAGATTTTCAGTTACGAAGCCCTACAAAACGGTTCAGTAACAATGGAAGAAGTGAACCGGGCTATTCAGATCTCTCAAGACGTCTATGGTTATGATGCAGGTGGCTTACCAGCGTCGGCTCCAGTAGAAGATGAAAAATTATTAATGAAGTTAGACTGGAACATTAATGATTCTCACCGTGCCTCATTGGTTTACAACTACAATGACGGTTTTGAAATTGATCAGTCTGACGACTCAAATGAAAACTTGACTCTGTCAAATCATTTCTACAAAAAAGGTGCAGAACTGAACTCTACTGTAGTTTCAGTATATTCAGATTGGACTGAAAACTTCTCGACAGAAGTTCGTTTAGGTCATACAAAATTAGTCAGCGAACAACGCTCAACTGACGCCGCTAGCGGTTTTGGTGAAGTTCAGATCAGTTCACTGGCAAATGGCGGTACTATTTTCATTGGCCCGGATGACTCTCGCCAATCGAACGAGATGGACTGGACTAACGACACTCTTAAACTGGCCGGTACTTATTATCTAGATGACCATACCATTACTGGTGGTTATGAAACTGAAAATTTAGATATTTACAACCTGTTCATGCAACACACCATTGGTGAATACCGTTTTGGTGGTGACCGTACTCGTAATACTATTGGCGGTGCTAGTGGTTTAGATGACTACGAGTTGGGTATTGCCGACGACGTGTACTACAACAACTCAGCCGGTACGAATAACCCTATCGATGCCGCTGCAAACTTCTCTTATGCAACTCACGCCGTTTATGCACAGGACAAATGGACGTTAGATGATCTGACACTAATGTTTGGTGTTCGTTACGATTGGATCAGCAGCAGCGACCAGCCAAAATACAATGCATTATTCGAAGATCGTTATGGCATCACTAACCAAGCCACTTTTGACGGTAAAGACTTGTTCCAGCCTCGTTTTGGTTTCAACTGGGCCGTGAATGAGAGCTTAGAACTTCGTGGTGGTGTTGGCTTGTACTCAGGTGGTAACCCTAATGTCTGGTTGTCTAACAGCTACTCTAACGACGGTATCACTAACATTGATGCGTACAGAGCTGACATTAATATCCTGAATGCAATCAAATCAGGTAATGGTCAGGCTATCTTCGATCCATTACAGGCAATGGTTGATCAGGTTACAACAAATAACCCTGCATTAGGTTCAGAGCCATCAACAAATGCTGTAGATCCTAACTTTGAAATGCCTTCAGAGTGGAAATACAACATTGGTGCAACTTATGAAACTGAGAACGAATACATCTTCTCAGCTGATGTGCTTTACAGCAAAAAGCAAGACTCAGCAACTATTGTTGACCTAAGTAGCTTTGATACTGGTAACGATACTATTGATGGACGTCCAATCTATGCTAAACAGGTTCTTGGCGTAGTTGGAACTCGTAATGTCACTCGTAACTCCTTATACAGTGACTTATTGTTGACTAACGCTCCAGCTGACGGCAGTTCAACCACTATTTCTGTCGCAGCAAAAAAAGAGTATGACTTCGGTCTGGATGCTCAGATTGGTTATGCTTATAACAAATCTAAAGATTACAACCCAATGACAAGCTCTGTGGCGTTTTCAAACTTCACAAACATTTCTGTGTCAGATCAAAATGACCCAGGCGTTGGCACGTCAAACTACGAAGTACCTCATAACTTTACATTGAGTCTGCGTTACACTATGGAACTGGTAGGTGGTTATGATACTAGTTTCTCTCTGTTCGCAAACCGTAAAGCAGGTCGTAACTTCTCTTACACCTTTGATAACTTCCAGCCAGGCACTGATTTAGCTGACTACCGCTCATTAATGTATGTACCTACATTAGAGCAATACGGTAACGATGTAGTCTTTGCATCCGCTGCAGTCGAAGAAGCTTTCGATCAATTCATTGCTGACGCCGGCTTAGAAAAATACCGTGGTCAAATTGTGCCTCGTAACTCTGGTGAATCAAGCTGGTATACCCGTGTTGACTTTAAAGTGGATCAGGAATTACCTGGCTTCACCGAAGGTCACTCAGCGAATGCGTTTTTTGTAATCAAAAACTTAGGCAATATGTTGAACAATGATTGGGGCGTTCAACGTCGTGGTCCTTTCAACTCAGCTGCAGTTGTTGATGCAACAATGAACGCTGACGGCAGCTATAGAATCAATAGTGTATCACCACAAAACGCTGCAGAATCAGTCTTCCAGGTTGGTTCGCTGTGGGAAGTGGTTATGGGCGTGAAATATCGTTTCTAAGAAATAGCGTCGCAAAATTAGTTTGAATACTAACTTTTGAGAAGTTGACCTGAAAAACCGATGGTTCTTACCATCGGTTTTTTTTATGATGCAAACCAGATCGGTGGTTGTCTTTTCCTCTGAAAAACAAATATCCCGAAACATGGAGCAGAATGTGAAAATCACTTTACTAAAAAAATTATTACTGACTATCCCCTTCATCTTTCCTTATGGAGCACTAATGGCGTCAGACCAACTCACAATAGCCACATTTAACGTCAGTATGGAATCCGAAAACTATCTGGCCAAAGGTGTTGCTGGAAATCCACAAGTTCTGAGCACTCTGCTCGCTGCTGGAAATCATCCACAAATTAAAAATATCGCCGCTATTGTGCAACAAACTCAGCCCGATATTCTGCTGCTAAACGAGTTTGATTACATTGAAGACCCAGCAGCAGGAGTGCAGCTGTTTATCCGTAATTATTTAAATAAGGCGCAAAGCGCTGATGGCAAAACCGTCGATTATCCCTACTTCTATTACAGCCCAGTCAACACAGGTCAACCCAGTGGTTTTGATTTAGACAATAATGGCCAACTGACCAATAAAGGTGCTGACGCTTGGGGTTTTGGTCAGTATCCGGGCCAGTACGGCATGATGCTGTTGTCGAAATATCCAATAAACACCAGCCAAGTCAGAACCTTTCAGCATTTTAAATGGAAAGATATGCCTGGCGCTTTGCAAACCAAAAAAGCCGATGGTTCCCCCTGGTATAGCTCTGAAGCCTGGCAGTTAATGCCACTGTCATCGAAAGCGCATTGGGATGTGCCTGTGCTGGTGAATAAGAAGTCTGTACATGTGCTGATCAGCCACCCTACTCCGCCTGTGTTTGACGGTGAAGAGGACAGAAACGGTAAACGTAACCACGATGAAGTAAGATTCTGGACCGATTATTTAACTCCGACAAAAGCCACTTATATTTACGATGACCGAGGCCAGAAAGGGGGCCTTGGTGAAGATAAAATCTTTGTGATCCTTGGCGACTTAAATTCCTCACCTGTTGAGGGGAATGCCTACAAAGAAGGTATTGGTAATTTATTAATGCACCCAAGAGTAGATAGCAGTTTTACGCCACAAAGTGCCGGCGCCAAAGCCCATAGCCCAGACAGCCCCTATGCATCTACTCATACCGCAGGTTGGCGGATGAGAGCCGATTATGTACTGCCGTCCAAGCAAGGTTTTAAAGTGTTATCCAGTGGAGTGTTCTGGCCAAAAAAAGGCGAGCCTTTTTATGAACTGGTGGCGGATCGTGCTGCAAGCTCAGATCACCGTCTGGTCTGGGTAAAACTAAAACTGACGGCTCAATAGGCCGTCAACAAAAAACGGAGCCAATTAGCTCCGTTTTTTTATTCTTACTAGCAAGATGATTACTTCTGCTCAGCCAAAGGCGCGCTGTAAGCCAGCTCCATATCCCATGGTAATTGGATCCAAGTGTCTTGTTCTATATCAGTCACATAATGATCAACCAGTGGCTTCCCCTGAGGTTTGGCGTACACAGTGACAAAACAAGCGGTAGGAAAATGCTCCCGCAGTGCTTTGGCGGTCTCGCCCGTATCCACCAAATCATCCACTATCAATAAACGTGGGCTGTCCGCTAAAGCAGCGTCTTTCAACACTTTTAACTCACGTTGTTGATCATGGTCGTAGCTGGAGACACAAATGCTGTCCACCACCCGGATATTCAGCTCTCGCGCCAGAATAGCTGCTGGCACTAAACCACCACGGCTGACTGCGACTATGCTGTCAAAATCGCGGTTTAACAGCCCTTTCGCTAACTCTTTGGTCGCTCTGTGAAAAGCTTCCCATGACACATAAAACATTTTATTGGTGGTCAGTGACATAACTATTCCTTAAACCAAAGCTAATGCGATTTCAACCATCTCATTAAAAGAGGTCTGACGTAATTCAGCACTTAAAGCTTCACCTGTGCGGATATGATCGCTGACTGTCATAATAGCCAGAGCTTTGATACCGAACTCAGCTGCTACGCCATATAACCCTGCGGCTTCCATTTCGACACCTAATACACCATACTTTTCCAAACGGTCAAACAAGGTTGGATCAGGGTTGTAAAACAAATCTGAGGTAAATAAGTTACCTACTTTGACATCAATATTTTTGGCACGGGCAGCAGCGACAGCACGTTCCAGTAAACCATAATCTGCTAAAGCGGCGAAATCCAGATTGCCACCTAAACGATTACGGTTGACGTTTGAATCTGTACTGGCCCCCATAGCAATGACCACGTCACGCACTTTAACATCCAGCGGTAAACCACCACAGGAACCAATACGAATGATGTTTTTTACACCATAAAACTTGACCAGTTCAGTGGCATAAATAGACATAGAAGGAATGCCCATGCCAGAGCCTAACACGCTGACTTTTTTGCCCTGATAAGTACCTGTATAACCAAACATATTACGCACTGTGTTGACACATACCACGTCCTGTAAAAAGGTGTCGGCAATATGTTTAGCGCGCAGTGGGTCGCCAGGCATTAACACGGTTTCTGCAAAAGCGCCTTCAGGCGCATGAATATGAGGAGTTGCCATGATTTACTCTAAATTAAGAAGCTAAAAAGGATTGGCCATAAGGCATGGCCGCTAAATCAAAATAGTCGGCCAGACTCTGGCCCATATCAGCGAAACTTGCTCTTTCGCCTAAATCTTTCGCAGCGCGGTTTTTACCGTAAAACAGCACTGGTACATATTCACGGGTGTGTTCTGTTCCTACCCAGGTAGGGTCACAACCATGGTCGGCGGTTAATAGCAGCACAGCATCTTCATCCAGCGCAGCCATAATCTCCGGCAATCTGGTATCAAAATACTCCAGCGCTTCACCATAACCAATAGGATCACGGCGATGGCCATAGTTCTGATCAAAGTCGACCAGATTGGTAAACACCAGGCTACGTTCTGGTGCTATCGCCATTTCGGCCAGAGTTTTATCCACTAAAGCTGCTAAACCTGTAGCTTTTACCTCTTTACTGATGCCCTGATGTGCATAAATATCGGCAATTTTACCAATGCTGACCACAGTACCACCCGACTGAGTCAGAGTATCCAGCACTGTCGGAGCAGGAGGTAAGACCGAATAATCTTTTCTGTTACCAGTTCGGGCATAGTTTGTTGCTTCAGTACCTAAAAAAGGACGGGCAATCACCCGGCCAATGTTATAACTATCCAGCAGTTCCCTGGCTATTTCGCAGAACTGATACAGCTTGTCCAAGCCAAAATGCTCTTCATGAGCTGCTACCTGAAATACGCTGTCAGCCGAGGTGTAACAAATAGGTTTGCCGGTTTTGATGTGCTCGTCCCCTAACTTCACCAGAATATCAGTGCCAGAGGCATGGCAATTTCCCAAAATACCGGGTACACCAGTGCGACGCACTAATTCGTCAATCAATTCAGTCGGGAAGCTGCTTTGTTTATCATGGAAATACCCCCAATCAAACAACACAGGCACACCGGCAATTTCCCAATGACCGCTAGGCGTATCTTTCCCACTGGAGAGTTCACGGGCATAACCATAGCTGCCAACTAAAGTTGGACTGTCGTCAACCAAAGCCATTTCACCACTGGCAGCAAAACCGGCTTTAACCAAACCTAAGCTAGCCAAATGAGGCAACTTTAACTGGCGGCCTTTGGCTTGAAAAAAGGCTTTGCTGATGCTGGCAAAGGTATTAGCGCCGACGTCACCGAACTTATCTGCATCGGGAGCACTGCCGATACCGAAACTGTCCATCACTAGAATTACTGCTTTTGACATACTTACCTACCTATTACGTCCCCCATCATAAACATATGATGAGGTTCGGTACAGCCAGCCACAAGTGGCAAAATTAAAAAGGGCACGCAGCTTATGCAAAAACGTGCCCTTTGGCAATCCCATCTTTTTACATTCTGCTAACTGATTTTGAATTTTCCTACTAAGCCAAATAAGGTATCTGACAACTGGCGGATCTCATTCGACAGCCGATCATTATCTTTGGCTATATTTCCTGCTGCACTGGCCTGATCATGCAACGCATAGAGGTTCTTAGTAATTTCCTCCGACACTATAGCTTGCTCTTCAGTCGCGGAAGCGGTTTGGGTCGCCATATCATTCACCTTAATGGACGATTGTTGTAACTGGCGAAATACTTGTTCGGCCTGAGAAAAACTACTGACGGTTAAATCTGCGTTAGTTTTACCGCTGTTGATGGCAGTTGCAGCCTCATTTACCCTACTTTGTAGGGCTTGTATCATTTCCTGAATATGATTGGTACTTTGCTGAGTTCTGGAGGCTAAAGTACGGACTTCATCTGCCACCACTGCAAAACCACGGCCCTGCTCTCCGGCACGAGCCGCTTCAATAGCTGCATTTAATGCCAATAAGTTAGTTTGTTCAGCTATGCCCCGAATTACATCCAACACCGAAGCTATATTTTCAGAGCTGTTTTCCAGCTCGCCTGAACAGGCCAGAGCTTTATCCACATCTTTGGTTAAATTGGCCATACTTTGAGTCACACTGTTGACCACCACTAAGCCACGCTCAGCACTGATTTTGGCTTCGTCGGCTTCATGCGCCGAATCTGTGGCAACTTGCGCCATTTCTTTGTTTGCTAAGGTCATTTCGTGCACTGCACTGACAATAGAATCAGAGGCTACATTCAGGGAGCGGGTAATATCATTGGTTTTTACAGCAGATTCAGACAGTACCTGAGTTAACTTACTTAGCTGAGCAGCCTGTTGCAGCACTGACGCTATCAAATGACATAGGTTGGCAACAAAACCATTAAACTGTTCTGCCAGCGCGGAAAATTCGTCTTGTGAGCTGGTATCCAGCCGAGCAGTTAAATCACCATCACCGGAAGCAATTTCAGATAAACGAGCCGTCAAGGCATTGATTTGTGTAGTCAAAGATTTAGGCACACTGTAGCTAAACCAGCCAGCAATCAACAAAATAACAGCGGTAATACTGTAGGCCGTATTCTGAAAAAAACTGATTTCGGATGTCAGAACTTGTTGCTCGCTAATGGATTTATTTAACGCAGCTTCGCCTGCTTTATCCAGAACACTACGAAGCGCGGCAAATTGAGTCTGCTCCTCAGTAACAAGATCAGCGCCAGCATTACCTGCTCTGCTTGCTGCAAGCAACGCATTTACGCTTTGATACCATAACTGATAATCCTGTTCAAATTCTGCAAATTGCTGCTGTACATCCGGATAACTCTTTAAAAATTTTAAATAATCAGCAAATCTTTGTTTCACTTGCTGAGCATTATCCTCCACTTCAGTTTCCAGTGTGGCACTGTCACCTTGTTTAGTCAGGTGCATAGTGGTCGCTAGTTTTGCCTGATATAAATCCCGGTCAGCATTTAAAACCACAGAAATAGCCTGTAGAAAACTATCAGCCTGTATCGCTAATGCATTCTTTTGTAAGCCGGATAAATAACTAAACATGGAGACAACAATTAATAAAGTGAAAGCCAGAATAAGCATAGGTAAACTACTTTTAACTCTGATACTGTGCAGATTCATAGTGAGTCCTTGCAAGGGTGTAAGACTGAACTAAGTATTGATAACAGAATGACTTTTGCCAAATTTTTCGAAAAAAAGTTCTGTACTATCGTGAAGCGGCACCACTGCTTTGTGATGAACTAAAGTAGCAACTCCACGTATATGTCTGCGAATAAACAGATGGGGATTGGAATGAAGACAGCAGTAATTACAGGCACAAGTCGTCGCCTTGGTGCATATCTGGCAGAAAAGCTCAGTGCGGAGGGTTATCGGGTATTTGGTTTCACCAGGCAGATAAATCCTGAACAGCAGTATCTGACACAACTTGTTGTGGACTATCAGTCAGCAGACTCAATTCTTTCTGCAGTAGAACAGCTAAAGCAACAATGCTCCACTATTGATCTGTTGATCCACAACGCGTCTTTGTTCGAGAAAGATGAATTACACACCGAAGATACAGTGGCTTTTTATCAGGCTTTATTTGCTGTGCATATGCAGTTACCGGCGCTATTAAATCAGCAGTTAGCGCCACAGATAGCAAAAACGCCTGGTGGTGGTTTAATAGTCCACGTTACTGACATTTACAGTGAAAATCCAAATCCGGCTTTTTCACTCTATTGCAGCACCAAAGCTGGACTTGAAAATTTAATGAAATCAGCAGCCAAAGCTTATGCTCCGCACATCAGGGTCAACAGCATTCAACCCGGTCCTATTATGTTTTTACCAGAGCATAGCAAGAGTGAAAAACAGCAGGTGATGCAACAAACCTTAATCGCAGAGGAAGCTGGTTTCGAGCCAATTTATCAGGGCGTCCGGTTTTTGGTCGACAATAAATTTGTCACCGGTTTGAGCCTGAAAATAGATGGCGGCAGGTCGCTCGGAAAATAACTGGCTATCGAATTGAATAGGCGCTGGTTTACTGGCTGGGTTAAACACTTGTTGAATGTAAGACTCAGTCAGTTCAGTTTTCCATGCTTCAGACCAAAGTGGCTGACTACAAATAATGTCTAAATCGCAGCTGCGATCTTTAACACTTCGTTGCGGATCGCTTCTGTCGCGTCCTAGTGACTCTTCAATACGACAAAGCTCCGCCTTTAATGCAGAGGCCGACAGCTGTGTTCTCAATACGAATACCGAATTGATAAATACATTGCTGGATTCAACCAACTCTGCCTGAGTATAAACGCGTGGATACAAATACAGTGAACCAAAGGTTTTAGCTAAAATGCTGATTGCTTCGGCCACATGCTGCTCAGGTTGAATATTTGAGCCTATCGAAATCACGTAAAACATAAAACTCCTTTTGATTTAGCACATAGCTCTGACTGTTTGAGGCGTTTTACTCAACTGCACACGTTGTCCTTGTCTGGCGAAACCAGCAAAATGCTGCTCTACCATCTGTTGATAATCCGGCCAGTGGTCTTCATAGCTCATTAAATAGATTTTTTTACATAGCTCCGCCGGGTACAAACTCAGTAGCGAATGTACTGAAGCATGCACAGGGTTGTATTCGGTTAAGGTGACATCGTGCAAAACCAGATCAGGTTTTAGCTGCATGAGTAGTTGCGGTATAGCTACGGTATCGCCTGAGTAAAAAATACTCTGATTGATCATCAAACCAAAACAAACCTTGCCTGGTGTATGAGAGACCCGGTGTAACTGATAAAAATTACCGAACAACTCGAACTCATCACCTTGTAATAGCTCGAGATCAAAGTAATCGGAAAGCTCATTTTCGCCTTCGCCATTTCTTGCCAGAACACCTTTTAAGCACTGATGCCACAACTCGTCATACAGTTCATGATGCAAAATCAACCGTGCTTTTTTCTTATATTTGTAACGGCCTTCATTCGCCAGTCGTTCCAGGCCGAACATATGATCCGCATGCACGTGTGTAATAAAAACTGCATCAATGTCTTGTAATTTTAACCCCTGAGCCGCCAAAGCGGGCTTGATGGTGTAGCCACAATCAATCAACATATTGCCTTGTGAATTGGTGACCAATGCATTGTTATTAAACAATGTATCAGCTTCTGAGTGACCACAGCCGAGAATTAACAGTTCATTGGAATTGGACAACATGGTGGATTTCTACCTGAATACGGGAGGCTTTTATACTACGACTTTTACAATGAATTGTATCACTGCATGAGCAGATCTTTTTACCAAAGTACACCTGACCAGACTGTACCTTAGTGCTATAGCATCAGCGACGTAAAGTGATCAGAATAAGGCACTGGCTTTAGTTTTCTCAAGGACAATTCAGATGAAAATCTTTCCTTTAACCTTATTAGGTTGCCTCGCTTTTGCTTTAAGTAGCACTGCCTCAGCTGATGTGCCTTTACTAACACTGAATTTAAAACAAACCACAGTGTCGGGTTTATCCAGCGGTGGTTATATGGCAGCCCAATTTCAACTTGCTCATGCCGATTGGGTGAAAGGAGCCGCCATAGTAGCGGCCGGACCTGTGTATTGTGCGCAGAATAATTTACTGACAGCCTTGGATCATTGCATTAATAAAATCACCAGTCCCATCCCTTTGGCTGAGCTTACCAGACAGTTAAAAGATTGGTCGGCTCAAGGCTTGTTGGCGTCTGAGGCAGAGATCAAACAAAGCAAAATTTGGTTATTGCATGGCACTGCCGATCAAAAAATTACCAAACCAGTGGCTGATACACTCTATAAGCAGTACCAAGAGTGGTTACCTGCAACACAACTCAGTTATGTGCAGGATAAAAACTTCGCCCATCATATGCCTACGCTCAGCGAGGGTAGCGCGTGCGATAGCTCCGAAGCACCGTTTTTAGGCAACTGTAATTATGATGCAGCAGGTGAAGCGCTGAAGTTTATTCAAGCCGACTTAAAAGCGCCCGCTACTCAGAGCAGCGGCACTGTCTATCCCATTCAACAGCAAAAAATAGCTGGTCAGCTGGCCGCCACTATGGCGGAGCAAGGATATGTCTATGTACCAAAAAGTTGTGAGCAAGGACAGAGCTGTACTTTGCATAT
The DNA here is from genome assembly GCF_001275035.1 of Rheinheimera sp. KL1. Taxonomy (NCBI): domain Bacteria; kingdom Pseudomonadati; phylum Pseudomonadota; class Gammaproteobacteria; order Chromatiales; family Chromatiaceae; genus Rheinheimera; species Rheinheimera sp. KL1. Next base: position 114,402 of record NZ_LAMX01000025.1, on the reverse strand, counting down.
CAGCTTTCATGGCTGCAACCAGCATGCAGACGCAGTTGGGATGGCTTATGTCGAAAAAGCGGGCTTTAATCGTTACGCCGACAGCAACAATATAGTGGTGCTTTATCCACAAACCCGTGCTTCCAACCTGATGCCAATGAATCCACAAGCCTGTTGGGACTGGTGGGGATACACTGATGCTAATTATGCCAACCGTAAAGGTCAGCAAATTCAAGCTGTTGTTAAATTAGCTCAATCACTGAGTAGCAAATAACTCTGGACAGAGCCCAGCTACCGCTGGGCTTTTAACCATAAAGCCCTTCTCGCTAGTTGTGCCGTAGTCGCCTCTTTGTTTTCTGTTAAAACCCAGCTTGGATCCGCGCTAAAAGTTACTTGTGTCGTGTAAGTTTTACCGCGACTGCGGAAACTCAACTCTGCACTCTCCCCGACTTGATGACGAGCCAGCGCTTTGTCCCATTGAGCTTTAGAGCTTAATTTGTAACGCCCCAACGTTAAGAGCACATCACCTTTGTCCACCCCTGCCTGATACAAAGGTGTACCAATCAAGGTATTACTACCTACTTTGAGCGCTTTATCCTGCTCCACCAGCGTGGCTGCTGTTAAAAAAGCTTGAGTCGGTTTGGCTGCAGCTAACTCTAATCCCATAGTCGCAAATAAGGCTTCAAAATCAGGTAATTGCTGGCCGTTGACATAATGGTTAAAGAAGTTCTTTGCAAAATCCGGATTGGCCGTCAGCTCAGCCAACGCCTGCTGCAGATCCTGTTCAGTATAAGGACGGCCCACTTTGCCGTACTCCTGCCATAACTTTCGCATCAACAGATCCAGGCTTAAGCCTTCAAATTGGCTCCTTAAGGTTAAATCCAAAGCCAGCCCCAATACTTCGCCAAAGGTGTAGTAGGAGATATAACTGTTCGCATAATTAGTAGGGTCAACAGATACCGCAGCATCAACAAAAGGTGCCATCTCGCTCATGGCTGTAGCCGCAAAAAATTGTCTGCCCGGCGACTGCTGCACTTTATTTAGCGCTGTTACTGTTTTATCCAGATAAGTAGCCAAATCAAAATGCCCAGTGCGACTTAACACCAGTTTGCCGTAATAGTTGGTCACCCCCTCGGCGAACCATAAATTACGGCTCATATTGGCACGATGAAAATCAAAAGGTTCTAAATCGGCCGGGCGCAACCGCTCCACATTCCAGGCATGAAAAAATTCGTGCGATAAAGTTTCTATCTGAGCGTAATTTGCCTCTTTCAGCGAGCGCTCGTCGGTCAGAATGGTCGAGTTGCGATGCTCCATACCATCGCCATCCACATCAGGCAAATAGTCGGCAATAAACAGATACTGGTCATAATCAAATTGAGGGTATTCGCCAAATATCTTTTGCTGCTCAGCCACTACAGCTTTAGCTTTTTCGACAAAGGTATCGAAGTGCTGCTCTGTCCCCTGATGATGCAGAGCCAGATGAATAGTGGCTTGCGACTGCTGATCGGCGACTTTCCAGCTGCGCTGGCTATAGGCGCTTAGTTCAACCGGGCTATCCATCAGATACTGCAAGTCAGGCGCCATATAACTGCCATCAGCCTGCAACTGAAGCTGAGTGGCTACTTTCCAGTTGGGATCTGGTAAATCAAAACGCAGAGAGACGGGTCGCTGTGCATAATCCTCTGCAAACAGTAATGTAGCAGGCATATTTAGATGTGCGTGAGTGCGATCTATCTGGTTATAGGTACCATCGCCCCTATCACCGTAAAGACGATACCTCACTATCACAGTACCATCATGCTGCCCCACAGACCACTGACTAGGGCTGATACGCTGCAAAGGTAAAAGATTGCCTGCACTGTCCGTCGCATTCAAATCATAGATATTTTTCGCAAAAGCATGAGGCGCGTAACGACCCGGCGAGGCACTACTCATACTCAGCAATAAGTTAGCTGAGCTAACCCCTTGAAATCGTGCCTGAATAGCGGCCTCATGGTGTGCTCTGTTGCTAAACGACAACTGATAACTGACTGCAGGTTTCAACGGAGTTTCTGTGGCTATCAAGCTGAAACTCAATAAAGTGAGCGAAGACAAGGCAAAAAGCAGACGCACTGTGTAATCCTTTTTAGCTATCCAGAGAACTACGATAGAGCAAATAGCGACTAAGTCCAATCTGTCGCATACGACTTCGTCGCAAAAACACGGTCATGTACGGAATTTCAGGGATAAAGACCAATAAAGCTATGGTACGGAGCTGGTGGCTGTTGAATAATAAAGCCAGATACAGCACAGAAGGAGTAGTCAGGTGGTTCAGGCAGTTATTTTTGATATGGATGGGGTATTGATTGATTCTGAACCTTATTGGGCTGAAGCCGAGCAGCATGTGTTTCGCCAGTTAGGCGTGAAACTGGATCCGGCTATTAACTCACAAACCAGCGGTATGACCACAAGAGCAGTGACTGAACTCTGGTTTAAACATTCGCCATGGCAGGGGTTGAGCGTTGAACAGGCAGAACAAGCTGTGATTGACTATGTAGCTGAAGCAGTGCTGAAACGCGGTGTGGTGAAAAAGGGTGTACTGGAGCTGTTGCAACAATTGCAAAGCTGGCAAATTCCGGTCGCACTGGCCACTAACTCACCAGGATCACTGATGAATACCGTGCTGGATAAGCTGCAAATTCGCCCTTACTTTCAGGCTTTATGCTCCATTGAGCTGGTTACACAAGGCAAGCCCAAACCAGAGATTTACCATTTGGCCGCCAGCAAGTTAGGTGTAGCTTCAGAACATTGCCTGGTATTTGAAGACTCAGTCACGGGTTTAACCGCAGCCAAAGCGGCAGGCATGAAAGTAGTAGCGCTGCCCGCGCCACATCACTGGCACAGAGCTGAATATGAGCAAGCCGAAAGCCGTTTAGCATGTTTTAGTGACATTCAGCCAGAGCATTTTAAAGTATGGGGATTTGAGCAGATGTCATTGGATTCAGGTTGGAGTGCAGAACGAACTACAGAGATGTAGTTCTTCAGCAGGATAAAGCCTCTGAACGACAGAAAGCAAAAAGCCAGTCAAAGACTGGCTTCTCAACAACACATCCAAAAGATAGTGCCCAGAGGCGGACCAGGTTTGCCAGGAGCAAACCGGAACAGCTTCAGCTGGCCCGCAGGGCGAATTACATGGATGTAGTTCGTACTCGAAGATGGAGCCATTGGGCGTGAAATAAAAAAGCCAGTCTTGTGAGACTGGCTTTTTTATTTTTATGGTGCCCAGAGGCGGAATCGAACCACCGACACGCGGATTTTCAATCCGCTGCTCTACCGACTGAGCTATCTGGGCAACGGGGGGTATTAAACGGATTTCGGCTACCCAAGTCAACTTATTTTTTAGTTGCTTGAATCGTTAGCTTAATACTTGAACAAAGCGGACATTTTTTAAGAGTTTTGCCCGCCTTTTTCCATCAATTCGCCGATGTATCCAAAGGCGCAAAAGATTTGACCAACTGATCCAATTCTTTCATTTGTTGCAGATAAGGTTCCAGTTTTGCTAAGGGTAAAGCACAAGGACCATCGCATTTGGCTTCATTTGGATTCGGATGCGCCTCGATAAACAAACCAGCTAAACCCAAAGCCATACCAGAGCGGGCTAACTGAGCAGCCTGAGCGCGACGACCATCGGCCGAATCAGCACGGCCACCCGGACGTTGTAAAGCATGGGTTGCATCAAAAATCACCGGCGCATATTGCTTCATATCGTCCATGCCCAGCATGTCGACCACCAGGTTGTTATAACCAAAGCTGGAGCCGCGTTCGCAAAGGATAATTTTATCGTTACCCGCTTCCTGAAACTTGGTGATGATATGACGCATTTCGTGCGGTGCTAAAAACTGTGGTTTTTTCACGTTAATCACAGCACCGGTTTGCGCCATCGCTATGACTAAATCGGTTTGACGGGCTAAAAAAGCCGGCAACTGAATCACGTCTACCACTTCCGCCACAATAGCGGCCTGGTAAGGCTCGTGCACGTCGGTGATCAGAGGTACGTTAAAGGTTTTTTTAATTTCTTCAAAAATCTTTAAGCCTTCTTCCATGCCAGGACCACGGTAGGAATGTACTGAAGAGCGGTTGGCTTTGTCAAAAGAGGCTTTAAATACATAAGGAATGCCCAGCTTTTCTGTGACTTTGACGTAGTATTCCGCCACTTGCATGGCTAAATCACGCGACTCTAAAACATTCATGCCACCAAAAAGCACAAAAGGTTTGTTATTGGCGACTTCAATGGCGCCTACCTGAATGGTGTGTTGGTTTGTCACTTAAAATTCCTCAGAAGAAATACCGGATACTTCGGCAATAATACTCTCAATGCAGCCACTGTGGGTAGGACGACAGCTGACGGATTTGCTGTTTCATATGATCATTCGACGGGTCGTCAGGCTTTTGCTCGACAAAATACTGATAATCGCTGATCGCCAAGGACCAATGATCCAAGAGTTCAGACAATAAGCCCCGCTCGCGGTGTAAATAAGGATCTCCAGGCTTTTGCTCCAGCAAATGCTGCACCACAGCCATGGCTTGTTCCCGTTTGCCCAGCGCCAGCAACAGCTGCTTTTGTAGTTGCCAGAGACTGGCACAAAAGGCTGGGAAATCTACATCTTCTGTCGCCAGTTCCTGAGTAAGACTCAGCGCTAAACCATTTTCAGGGCTTAATAAACATTGCCAGGCGCCAGTGTATGGGTCGAACCATACTTTCTCCGCTTTAGATAAATGCACCTGCACTAAATATTCACCTTTGTAGCGCACTACATCGCTTTCAAACCCAGCTTGTTGCAACCAACATAACAGCAGTAATACCAACACCAGAGGGTCGGCTTCACGCTGATTAATAGCGTAACTCAATAAAGTTGGCTGATGCATCTCTTCAATCAGCAAGGGCTTGAGCGGGGGTGTAAAAAAGGCGTCACGGTAAAAATTGTCTACATGACGAGCCAGCATATTCATCGTCAGCGTTTTTTCAGCACAGGCAGGAGCCATAGCCAACCAGCTTTCTTTTGCCTGCTGAATTTGCGCGGCATCCGTCCACTGCTGCTCTATAGCTAACAATAACTCAAGCAGGGCTAAGCCCTGCTGTTTCAACTCAAATTTCATGTACTACCCAATACAACTCAAAAGGACATCACACAAAAAAGTGTCATCACCTGAAAACACAAAACCGATTTAACTCAAAAATAATGGAGTTTTAGTCACAGCTATTTTTGCAACTACAGCAAGCCAGCTTAATGCCCCGACAAAACCAACCCAGCGCATCAGCAAAGTACGACCTTTGAGCGCCATCACGGCCAAACCAATGTAAGCAAATAAACCAAACAGTTTTTCAGTCAGCCATGGGGTTTGAAATGGGTATTGCTGAATGGTCAGCATCAGACCAATAGCTGTCAGCAGCAAAAAGGTATCGACCACGTGAGGCGCAATTTTAAAGAACTTTTTTTGCAACAAAGCTGGCGCTCTTAAACTCAATAAAAACCGCACTGCCAGAAAAGATACACTGAGTGCAATAAACAGCATATGCGAGTGTTTTAATGCCATATACATAAAAAATAGTCCTTAGCTTGATTGAATGTCTGCAGAATAACAAAGCCACCCGCAGGTGGCTTGATTCACCGATGAGCCATACTCATTCTTCGTCTGGGTATTTTTGCAGTATTGCTTCGAGTTTGTCGACCCGGGTTTTAAAAATTTCGACCAGTTTAGGATCAAAATGTTTACCAGACTCGCTTTCAATCTTCTCCAGCACCTGCTCCAAAGTCCAGGCCGACTTATAACAGCGTCTGTGCCTTAATGCATCATAAACATCAGCCAAAGCGGCAATACGGCCATAAATGTGAATTTCTTCGCCTTTTTTACCGCTGGGGTAACCTGAACCGTCCCATTTTTCGTGATGGTCCTGGGCTATCACTGCGCCCGCCTGAATGATAGAACGTTTGGAATTCTTTAAAATTTCATAACCTATACTGGCATGGGTTTTCATCACTTCCCATTCCTGGCCATGTAATTTCATTGGCTTATTCAAAATGCCATCCGGTATGCCGACTTTGCCGACATCATGTAAAGGCGAAGCAAACATCAGCTTTTCAGCCTCTTCTTCAGGTAAACCGTAGGCTTTAGCCAGATCGTAACAAATAAAAGCCACACGCTTAACGTGATTACCGGTTTCGATAGACCTGTGCTCCACAGCTTCACTTAAGCGATAGACAATTTCACGTTGGGTATCTTCAATTTCACCTTGCAGCTGCACGTTTTCATAGGCTATCTGCACGTTTTGTGAAAACAGCTCTATTAAACGTTTCTGCGTGTCTGTCATTTGATTCGGTAAACCTGACACATATAACAAAGAACCGGAAGTGAATTTACTGGTGCAATAAGCCACTAAATAATTGTCGCGATAAACAATACTTCGGCTATGCAGAGCCTGATGGAAGGCATCAAGTAATGGCGCATCCAGCACTTCGCTGATCTGCTTGCCCTCTTGTTTTTCAAACTGGCCTAAACCAGCAAAAACCACTAAACGCTCAGGGTCTGCTTCTTCATTAATATTACCGGCCACCAGTGATGAGGTCACCAGCAGGGCATTGTCATTGCAACCTAAAATAGAGGTCAGTTGCTGTAAAACGCCATCAATAAATTGTTCCATCGAATGGGCTGAAAACAGGTCAGCTGAGGCGGTAATAATTTTCTCAAGGCCCTGACGGCTGTGATCAATAGCCAGAATATCTCGGTAAGAACGTAAGCTCGACATCACTACGGTAAAAAGCTTTTGTGCCGTCAACTCAGTTTTGGATTTGTAGTCGTTGATATCGTAATTGACGATCACCTGACGCTCAGGCGCCTGGCCTGGCTGGCCGGTACGCAAAATAATACGCACATAATGATTGTGCAACTCTTCGCGGATATAGCGGGCAACCAGCAAACCAGCATCGTCGGTTTCCATCACCACATCCAACAGTACTATGGCGGCATCTGTGTGTTTAGCCAGCATTTCTTTGGCTTCACGGCCTGAGTAGGCACTAATAAATTCGAGGTTTTTACCCTGAAAAGAAAAATCACTTAATGCCAGTTTAGTCACCGCATGAACTTCAGGCTCATCGTCCACTATCAGTACTTTCCAGCTGCCACGGGAAACAGACACTATTTCCTCAGGTTCCTCAGCAAATAAAAAATCATTTGCCATGCCACACTCCTTTAGCTTGCCGCGTTTTATCGCTTTGTGTTTATTTATATGCGCTAAACAAGGTTGGGTCAAAGCAAAGTCGTTGAAAATATAAATATTTTGGGGCGGAGCAGGAATAAGCTGTTAACGGACAGACTTTACGTTGCATGTCGGCTCCATCAAATGCACAGATCAGTTAGCCTGTAACTGGCCTCCACTGATACGCCACTGGTCGCCGTAGTCTTTCACTGATTGCACTTGTGTAAAGCCAGCTTCGGTTAAAATCTGCTGCACAGCGTCGGCTTGCTGGTAACCGTGTTCCAGCCATAACCAGCCGGATGGAGCCAGGAACTGTGGGGCTTGAGTGCAAATATGGCGGATATCAGCCAGGCCTTGCTCTGAAGCTACTAAAGCGGAGTCGGGTTCAAAACGTACATCGCCTAAGGCTAAATGCGGGTCTTCTGCGTCGATATAAGGCGGATTGCTGACGATTAAATTAAACTGCTCACCAGCCACAGCTTCAAACCAGCTGCTTTGTTTAATCTGGCAATTAGTTAGCGCCAACAACTGAACATTCTGCTTTGCCAGTTCTACAGCATCAGGTTGTAAATCAACCCCAGTGACAGTCCAGTTTGGCTTTTCTTTAGCTAAAGCTAAAGCTATAGCGCCGGTGCCAGTGCCTAAATCCAGTACTTTGGCTTTCACAGGCAAAGGCAAAGCCAGGGATTGTTCTACTAACAGTTCGGTGTCTGGTCTTGGTATTAAGGTGCAAGGGGCAACAGCGAGTTTAAAATCCCAGAAATACCAGTAGCCCAGAATATGCGCCAAAGGCTCACCGGTTAGCCGACGTGTCAGCACAGGTTCCAGCAGCTGCATCTGAGCTTCAGTCAGCTCACGCTCTGGGCACAACATCAAGGTAGTGGTGTTAATATCCAGCAGTTCCAGCAGAATACGCCTGGCTTCCTGTTTTGCATCTGCAGATACAGGTCCGGTTTCAAGCAAAGGAGTGAGTAACGCAGTAGCGTGTTGCAGCCACTGCGTCAACGTTGGCGCATTACCAATAGCAGTATTAGCGATTTTCATCAGCCAAAGCAGCTAACAAGTCGGCCTGGTGTTCATGGCTTAATGGGCCAATCACCAGGTCTAAATCCCCTTCCATCACATCTAATAAACGGTAGATGGTCAGGTTGATACGGTGATCCGTTAAGCGGCCTTGCGGAAAGTTATAAGTACGGATACGTTCAGAACGATCACCACTACCCACTAAAGAGCGGCGGGTCGATTCTTCCACTAAACGGCGTTTTTCGTCTTCCGCAGCCTGAATACGCGACTGCAACACGCTCATAGCGCGGGCACGGTTTTTATGCTGCGAACGTTCGTCCTGACATTCCACCACTATACCAGTCGGTAAGTGAGTGATACGAATGGCAGAGTCCGTTCTGTTGACGTGCTGACCGCCGGCACCAGAGGCGCGGTAGGTATCTACTTTTAAATCTGCAGGGTTAATTTCGATGGCTTCGCTTTCTGGTACTTCCGGCATAATGGCCACAGTACAAGCTGAGGTATGCACCCGGCCCTGAGATTCAGTGGCTGGTACACGTTGCACGCGGTGACCACCGGATTCAAATTTCAAAATACCGTAAGCGCCTTCGCCCTGAATGCTAGCGATCACTTCTTTGTAACCTCCGTGTTCGCCGTCGTTGCAGCTGACAATCTCAACTTTCCAGCGTTTGCGTTCACAAAAACGGCTGTACATACGGAATACGTCACCAGCAAAAATAGCAGCTTCATCACCACCGGCGCCGGCACGAATTTCCAGGAAGCAGCTGTTGCTGTCGTTTGGATCTTTAGGTAACAACAGAATTTGTAAGTCCTGATCCAGCTGTTCAATCCGCTCTTTGGCCGCTTTGTATTCGTCCTGCGCCATTTCACGCATTTCAGGATCTGAGTCTTTCATCATCTCTTCAGCGCTGGCTAAATCATCCTGCGCCTGACGATACAAACCAAAGGCATGGCTCAGTTCTTCCAGTTGGCTGTACTCTTTAGACAACTCGCGAAAACGACTTTGGTCAGAAATTACGCCAGCGTCACTTAATAACGCCTGAACTTCTTCATAACGTTCGACCAGAGCTTCGAGTTTGCGGTACACCGATTCTTTCATGTTGTTTCTATTTACCTGATTACAGATCTAACAAAGTGTTGATCAAAGATTGTTGTTGAGGTTGCTCGTCCTGCAGTAACTGCCTCAGCGCCTTGGTTGGTGCGTGCATCAACCTGTTGCTAAGTTTAGTCGCAAGTTCAGCTAATACTTTTTCCGGGTCCTGCCCTGCAGCAATTTGTTTGCCCGCTTTGGCCAGCAATTCATCCCGTATGGCTTCGCCTTTGTCACGATAGTCGCGCACTACGTCCAACTGGCCATGCAAACTTAACCACTGACTGAATTCAGTCACGCCCTGTAAAATCATTTGCTCGGCTTCAGCCGCCGCTTCCTGACGGTTTTGCAGGTTTTGCAGCACTATGGACTGCAAGTCATCCACTGTATACAAATAGGCATCTTCGAGCTCTGCCACTTGCTCTTCAATATCGCGTGGCACAGCTAAATCGACAAAAAACATAGGTTTATGGCGGCGTTTTTTCAGTGCCTGTTCTACCATACCTTTACCGACAATAGGCAAGGTACTGGCAGTCGAACTAATCACGACATCGGCATTGGCCAAGGCTTGTGGCACTTGCGCCAGGCTGACGGCTTCACCGTTAAACTGACTGGCGAGTGCCGCAGCTTTGTCATAAGAGCGGTTGGCAACGGTAATTTTTTCCGCCCCCTGCTCCAGTAAATGTTTGGCCACCAGCTCTATGGTCTCTCCGGCGCCAATCAACAGCACTTTGACTTTACCAAGCTGGCCGAAGATTTGCCGGGCTAAACTTACCGCCGCAAAAGCAACAGATACGGCACTGGCGCCAATATCTGTTTCAGTACGAACCTGCTTGGCGACTGAAAAAGTTTTTTGAAACAAACGTTCAAACGCAGGATTAATTGTACCGGCCTGACGGGAATGGCTATAGGCCTGCTTCACTTGCCCGAGAATTTGTGGCTCGCCCAGTACTAAAGAATCCAGGCCACAGGCCACCCGCATTAAATGACTGCTGGCCTGCTGATCCTGATGCAGGTATAAATGATGCTGCAGTTCGGCCAGGTCCAGCTGATGAAATTTGCTCAGCCAGTCAATTACTTGTTTCGATTGCTCGGCGCTGCCGCTAAAATACAGCTCAGTTCTGTTGCAGGTAGACAAAATCACTGCGTCGGACACCTGGGTCGTCGTCGTCAGATCCCGTAAGGCGTCCAAAATTTGTTCAGGCGCAAAAGCGACCTGCTCACGTAAGGAGACAGGTGCAGTTTTATGATTAATACCTAAAGCAAAAATGGTCATTCACCTGTTTGGCCCGTTTCGAAAAAACCGGCATTCGTCAAAAAGAGGGCGAATTGTACGAAAAAGCCCAAACTAAAAAAAGCATAGAGAAGGAATTAGTGTGTTTGCAGCGATAAAAACTGGTTGTTTTGTAGTTTTCAGTCTGATTTTGACAGGTTGTGCCAGCCAAAGCAGCCAGCTAAAACCAGTTATTCCCCTATCAGCCCAACAACGACAACTGCAATTAGAGCAATTGCAGGAGTTTACACTGACCGGAGCCTTAGGTGTAAAAGCCCCGCAAGAGAGCGTCAGCGGCAGTTTAAACTGGCAACAACAAGGGCCTTATTTTCAGGCCAATATGACCAACTTTGTGGGCATCAGTATTTTTGAACTGGAAACCGACGCTTTAGGCGCTACGGTTAAAGCAGATGGTGAAACTCATCAAGCACAATCAGCCAGTGCCCTGCTGGACTATTTATCAGGCTGGAGCTTACCTATTGAAGAAATGCCGCTTTGGCTCAAAGGTGTGGCAAGCCCGGAAAGCTTTAATCATGAATGGGATGCGCAAGGCCGTTTAACCAGTTTTACTCTAAAAGACAGCCAAGAGCGGGACTGGCAGGTCAGTTATGTGACGTTTTTCCCCGATGCCTTAGCCTTACCCAAAGAAATCAGACTAAAAGCCCAAGCCGATGGCAGCAGTATTAAACTGGTGGTGCGTAAATGGCAACTTTAACCTTATCAGCGCCGGCTAAACTGAATTTATTTTTACATATCACAGGCCGCAGGGCCGATGGTTACCACAATCTGCAAACCTTGTTTCAGATGCTCGATTGTGGCGACCAGTTAAGTTTCACACTCAGCAGGGATGCTGAAATCCGCTTTAGTTGTTCAGATAAAAGCATAGAAAACGACAATAATCTGGTGGTGCGCGCCGCGAAGTTACTGCAGCCTTTAGCCTCGGATAACGCCGGTGTAAAAATCCATCTGGATAAACAAGTGCCTATGGGGGGCGGTTTGGGTGGCGGCTCGTCGGATGCAGCCACTACCCTATTGGCACTGAATCAGTTATGGCAATTAAAGTTATCAAACGCACAGCTTTGTGAACTGGGCTTAAAGTTAGGTGCAGACGTTCCTGTCTTTGTATTCGGAAAAACAGCCTTTGCGGAGGGAGTTGGAGAAAAATTACAACCCGTTAGTTTGCCACAAAAATATTACCTGATTGTGACGCCAGAGGTGCATGTCAGCACGGCTGAAGTCTTCGGCAACCCTGATTTAATCCGCAATACACCCGTCATGTCCGTCAAAGATCTACTAGACTGTGACTGGAAAAATGACTGTGAAACTCTGGTAAAACGGCTCTACCCCGAGGTTGCAATGGTACTGAACTGGTTGATAGAATACGCGCCGTCCCGAATGACAGGTACCGGCGCCAGTGTGTTTGCCGAGTTCCAGGATGAATTAAGTGCCCGTCAAACCCTTGCGAAACTACCGCCACCATGGCGCGGTTTTGTTGCTAAAGGGGTCAATCAGTCTGCTGTTTTGACTGAATTGGAACAAGCCGTATGACGCACAGCAGGCGACACAAAAGGCCTGCTGCATTATTAACCGGACTCACAAACTGCCCTGAGGATCCTACCGTGCCCGACATGAAGATTTTCGCTGGTAACGCCATACCAGAACTCGCCAAGAAGATAGCCAGCCGTTTATATATCAAGCTGGGCGATGCCGAAGTCGGCCGTTTTAGTGACGGTGAAGTCTGTGTACAAATCAATGAAAACGTCAGGGGATCTGACGTTTTTATTATCCAGTCTACCTGTGCCCCTACCAATGACAACCTGATGGAACTCATTGTGATGGTAGACGCCTTACGCCGTGCCTCTGCCGGTCGTATTACTGCGGTTATCCCTTACTTTGGTTATGCCCGCCAGGACAGACGCGTGCGTTCTGCCCGTGTGCCTATCACAGCCAAAGTAGTAGCCGACTTTTTATCCAGCGTAGGTGTAGACCGAGTATTAACGGTGGACTTACACGCTGAGCAAATCCAGGGCTTCTTCGACGTTCCGGTGGACAACGTGTTTGGTAGCCCGGTATTACTGGAAGATATGCGCAAACGTGAATTCGTTGCACCAGTGGTTGTATCTCCGGATATCGGCGGTGTAGTACGTGCCCGCGCTATCGCCAAGCTGCTGAATGACGCTGACTTAGCCATTATCGATAAACGTCGTCCTAAGGCCAACGTGTCTCAGGTGATGCATATCATTGGTGATGTTAAAGATCGCGACTGTATTATTGTCGATGACATGATTGATACAGGCGGCACTTTATGTAAAGCCGCTGAAGCTTTAAAAGAACAAGGCGCTAAACGGGTATTTGCTTATGCCACTCACCCGATTTTCTCCGGTTCTGCCGCTGAGAACATCAGAAACTCAGTGATTGACGAGCTGATCATCACCGACACTATTCCGCTGACTGCAGAAATGCGCGCCGTCAGCAAAGTAAAACAGCTGACCTTAAGCGATATGCTGGCCGAATGTATCCGTCGTATCAGTAACGAAGAATCAATCTCTTCGATGTTTGATTAACAACGAGTGGAAAATGAAGGAAGGCACCTCTGCGGTGCCTTTTTTTATGTCCATGGAAGGACGGTATGTCGAAAATGCAGGAGCATATTTTCGACGATGTCCATGGAGGGACGGTACGTCGCAACTGTCGGGGTGATAGCGGTCTTTCGAAATGCCAACAGTTTGGCATTTCGCTGATATCACGCCTCCGCCTCTGGTGGAGGCCGGAAAATTGTTGCGACGCTTATAGCTTTCATTTGCAGCCTTAAGGCTGCAGTGATACCATAGCGCGCTTTTTTGCGTCGGCTGAATTCATTTCGCCCACCGAAAAAGCTTCTTCCTGGGGTCAGGTCGCGGAACTCAGGGTCTATTAATTTTTGGAGAATACCATGTCAAACGCCATTTACACGTTAAATGCAGAAGTCCGCTCTGATTTAGGGAAAGGTGCGAGCCGCCGCCTACGTCACGCAGACAAAGTACCAGCTATCATTTACGGTGGTCACAAAGAAGCTCTGTCTATCACTTTAGATCACTCTAAACTGTTACAAGCTCAGGCTAACGAAGGTTTCTACACTCACATCCTGACTATCGTTGTTGGCGGTGAAGAAGTAAAAGCAATCGTTAAAGCTATGCAACGTCACCCGTTCAAGCCAAAAGTTATGCACGTTGACTTCCAACGCGTAGAAGCTGGCCACGAGTTACACACTGTAGTTCCAGTACACTTCATCAACGAAGCTGCTGCTGTGAAAAAAGGTGGCGTAGTTGCTCACCACATCAACGAACTGGCTATCACTGTGTTACCACAGAACCTGCCAGAATTCATTGAAGTGGATTTAGCCAACGTTGAAGTAGGTGTAACACTGCACCTGTCAGACATTAAAGTTCCTGCTGGCGTAACTATCACTGAGTTAGCCAAAGGCGCTGGTCATGACCAAGCCGTTGTTACTGTGAACAAGCCTGCTGGCAAAGCAGACGAAGACACAGCTGAGTAATGACTGAAGCAATTCAGTTAATCGTGGGCCTGGGTAATCCAGGCCCAGAATACAGCCAGACCCGCCACAACGCAGGTCAATGGTTTGTAGAACAACTAGCCCGCCGCTATAACGTTTCTCTTCGTCCTGACAGCAAATTTTTTGGCCTGACTGGCAAATTTGTCACTCAAGGTCAGGAATATAAATTGCTGGTTCCCACTACGTACATGAATTTAAGTGGCAAAGCCGTTGCAGCTATGGCGCAGTTCTATAAACTTTTACCCGAAAACATTCTGGTGGCTCACGACGAAATGGCGATAGCGCCCGGCGTAGCTAAATTTAAACTGGGTGGCGGTCATGCCGGTCACAATGGTTTAAAAGACATCACCAGTAAACTCGGCAACAATGCCAATTTTTATCGCCTGCGACTGGGTATTGGCCATCCTGGCCACAAAGATTTAGTCACAGGTTATGTGCTGGGCAAAGCACCGCAGTCCGAACAGAAGCTGATCGATGAAGCTTTAGATGAATCGATGCGTTGTTTTGAGCTCTGGTTAAGCGATGGCTTAATTAAAGCGCAGCACAGGTTACATAGTTTTAGCGCGACTTAATCAAAGTTTAAGCGCGTCCGGTTCGCAAACGTACGGCTTTGCCGTCTACAGCACAAAGGAAACACCCATGGGTTTTAAATGTGGCATCGTTGGTTTACCAAACGTAGGTAAATCCACTCTGTTCAACGCACTGACCAAAGCTGGTATTGAAGCGGCTAACTTCCCGTTTTGTACTATCGAACCAAATACGGGTGTAGTACCAGTGCCGGACCCACGTCTGAATCAACTGGCAGCTATTGTAAACCCGCAGCGCATTCTGCCGACCACCATGGAATTCGTTGATATCGCAGGTTTGGTTAAAGGCGCATCCAAAGGTGAAGGTTTAGGTAATAAATTCCTGGCTAACATCCGTGAAACTGACGCCATAGGCCACGTGGTACGCTGCTTTGAAGACGATAACGTGATCCACGTTGCCAACAAAGTAGACCCGGCAGATGACATAGACACCATCAATATGGAACTAGTGTTATCTGATATGGACAGCGCTGAAAAAGCCATATTCCGCGTCAGCAAAAAAGCCAAAGCTGGTGATAAAGACGCTAAAGCTGAAATGGAAGTGCTGGAAAAAGTAAAAGCGCATTTAGAGCAAGGCTTAACCTTACGTCAGTTGGAATTATCACCAGAAGAAAAAGCGCTGGTGTCCTACATGAACTTCCTGACCATCAAACCTACTATGTACATTGCAAACGTGCTGGAAGATGGTTTTGAAAACAACCCACACTTAGACGTGGTTCGTGAAATTGCCGCCAAAGAAGGTGCCATCGTAGTTCCGGTCTGTGCTGCTATTGAATCTGAAATATCAGAGCTGGAAGACGACGAAAAAGCAGAGTTTTTAGAGTCTATGGGCTTAACTGAACCGGGCTTAAACCGCGTGATCCGTGGCGGTTACTCACTGCTGAACCTGCACACTTACTTCACTGCTGGTGTTAAAGAAGTGCGCGCCTGGACTATCCCGGTTGGCGCCACAGCACCACAAGCAGCAGGCGTTATTCACACCGACTTTGAAAAAGGTTTTATCCGCGCTCAAGTGGTGTCATTCGACGACTTTATCGCCTGTAACGGTGAAGCCGGCGCCAAAGAAGCAGGCAAACTGCGCGTGGAAGGTAAAACCTACGTCTGTAAAGACGGCGACGTGATGCATTTCTTGTTTAACGTATAACCTTTTGGTTTTTGCGTTACCTTTGAAAACCGGACTTTTTAGTCCGGTTTTTTGTTGGATATCAAGTTAATACTATTGTAGAAAATTATCGCAGTTTCTCTTCACTCAATGCAAAAGAGACGGGCTTAGTAGGTTTCTTTATGCAGCGATTTTTCAAATTTATCTAAATCGGAAAGGCGATCACAAATAAGCTGAATAATCTGTTGTTCAGTCATGTCTGTTGCTTGGATCTTATATCCACGATATTTTCTCATTCCGCCCTCTACCCAAGGTCGCTCAGTTTTTAAACCCTTAAGATCTATCATGGAGTCAGCGTAATTCTCATCAACGCCATTAGGGAGGTAAGCATAAACATTAACGAAGGGTGTCGCAGAATTAGATAATACTAGGGCAACGTCTGATTCAGTGTTTCGCCAACTAGACAAAGCAAATCGTAAGACTGGAGTTCCACCCCAAGATTCCGAACGAGTAGAAACGTCTTGCGCCAACATATTCTGTAACATGCTCTGCATACGACCAAGATACTCTTTAATGACTCGTTGTTTAAGTTGCTGAATTTCTTCTATCTTAGAAAAATTCTTTAAAACAAACTCGAGTGTTTCTTGGTTAACTGACGGTTGCGACATAAGATTCTCCAGATGCAAGACAAACTCTCTGAGTAGCAAAGACCATTTGTTGATAGGTTGGGAAATAAATTGCTCCGCCAACTGGGTTTTTAACGCAACAATAAGTGCTGAATAGCTGATACCATGCCATCCAATCTTTGGGCTATCTCCTTGAGGGGAGAGGACTACGAAAATAGCTATCTTGCTGCCATAACGAGCTTTTTGTTCAACGGAAATATAGCGTTCGTAGAAGTCGAATGGATTGTTTTGTTCGTGGTAAATCTTATTTTCTAAAACTAGAACCCAATCGCTGCCTTCTAAAAGCAAATCAATTCTCTTGCCAGACGCTGTTGTAACCTCTCGCTCAGGTGTCTGCACTAGCCAACAATCTAGGTCATGATATTTTTTGGGGAGGCAATGCAGGAGCGCCTTTAACGCCGTAGCGCCAAGTTTATGTTGTCCGTTGCTGTCACAGAAGAATGCCAATATGTCCGTAGTTGGGTTTTCGTAATAACCTTTACTACCAATGCTGAAAAAAGAGAGCTCTGCAGTATCTACAGGTTGAAGTTGACTGAATTCAGTCAGCAATTGCTCAAAGGTTGTTAGCTGTGTTTCCATACTGTCCCTTAAATACCGTTTTTATTTGATCATCCTAAGGCAGTTTTGATCTTTTAAACAGTAAAATGAGTAAGGTAGCGCGCTAAGGTCAGGTCTTGCAGCAGACGGGGTCAAGTCTTCCGTCTTGCCCCAAAGCCTTGCGTTGATACCACAATGATTCATCTACTATCTGGCAGCTTAAAAAGCGAGGATGGGTATAGTTCTAAGCAGACCGTGTTTCGCAGGGATAGCGAAACGCGAGCCCCCCATGGATGGGTTTACGGCGTGTCTGCGTGGACTATGCCCTTCCCGCAGCGACCTGACCCTCTACAGCACCTCTGTAACTTTAACTCAGCTCAGATAAAACAAACCCGGCATCAGCAACCACGCTGGGGGTCAAGTCTTGCAGTGTGCCCTGCCGTTTTGAGTTGATAACACGGCGATTTATCTACTATCTGGCAGCCTCAAAAGCGAGGATGGGTATAGTTCTGAGCAGACCGTGTTTCGCAGGGATAGCGAAACGCGAGCCCCCATGGATGGGTTTACGGCGTGTCTGCGTGAACTATGCCCTTCCCGCAGCAACATAATCCACTACAGCATCCCTAAATCTGGATTCAGACCAGTGACTCAGCCGATATAAAAAACTCAACTTCAAAAACAAACCCGGCATTAAAAGCCGGGTTTGTTTTATATTAGAGAAAGTACAGCTTAGGACGCCGCTCTTTTATACGGCTCGATAGTTATCCAACATAGTATAACTACGTGCATACAAGGCAAAAACAGCAGCTGCCAGTAGCGCAAAACCGGCAAAGAAGAACATTAAAAATGCGGTTTGCGATAAGCCCGTAGCTGCCACATGCGACAATACAGTTTCACTGCGAATACTGTTATTCGCCAGCAGCACCCATAAGTTACCCACTGTGACCGACAACTGCCAGAAGCTGGTGATAGTGCCTTTCATCGCCGCAGGAGCCTGACTGTAGGCAAACTCCAAGCCTGTGGCCGATACCAATACTTCACCAAAGGTTAAGAGTGCATAAGGCAGCACCTGCCAGACTATCGACATGACAGTGCCACCATCCATCGCCAGTTGTACTGAACCAATTACAATCCAGCTTAAACCGGCAAAGGCAATACCAGCGCCCATACGGCGTAATGCGGTAATACGCACACCACAACGCTCCAACAGCGGGTACAAGACTATATGGTTAAAAGGGATCAGCAGCATCACCAGCAGCGGGTTTAATGCCTGCATCATGGCGGGTTCAAACCAGTCGGGTTTGCTCATGTCATTGGCTTGTAAAATCCAGGTCGAAGCTTTTTGATCAAACAAAGACCAGAAAGGCGTCACCAGCGCAAACAGAATAAGAATACGCAGCACTGAGCGCACACCATCTACGGCTATATCAGGATGCACACCACGCGCCCTTTCCAACTGAATAGCCGCACCAGCACCACCAAAACTCATCACCAGCACTAAAGCTAAACAAAAAGCAGCGACAAAACCTAAAGTTGGGGTCTGGCTTAAACTAAACAGTGCCAGCGCAAAACCTACCAAAGCCAGATAAAGGCCGCCATTGGCTTTGCCCGACTCTTTTGATAACAAAGCTGTTTTTACTACTTTTAAAAAGCTATGCGGATCTTTAGGTTCTGGCGCCACATGCACATAACGTTTGCGGCCTAACCAGAAAAACAAGGTAGCGAGCGCCATCAGTACGCCTGGTATTCCAAAAGCGACGGCTGCACCAAAGTGCTTAAGTGTCAGCGGCATCAGTAAAGACGCGAAAAACGAACCGAAGTTAATAGTGAAGTAAAAGATATCAAAGGCTTTTTGCGCAAGTGCCTTATTACTCTGGTCAAACTGGTCACCCATAAAAGCAGAAACTAAGGGTTTAATACCGCCGGAGCCCAGCGCTATTAAAAACAAACCGGTATAAAAGCCCTCCTTACTGGTTTCAAACAAAGCCAAAAACAAATGCCCAATCACATAGACAATGCTTAGCCATAAAATAGTGTTGTATTTACCTAAGTAACGATCAGCCAACCAACCGCCTAATAAAGGAAAAAAATACACGCCTATCACAAAGGAGTGAAATACGTCTTTGGCTTCACCTGCTCTTAAATGTTCAGGCACAGCAAGCAACAAAGCTGTCATTAAAAAAGGCGTTAAAATATTACGCATACCGTAGAAGCTAAAGCGCTCACAGGCTTCACTGGCAATAATGTAGGGGATTTGTCGTGGCCAACGAGCCTGTTTTACATCTGTCGACATGGAGTTTCCTTGCTCTGACTCCCAAGCCGGGAGTTAATTTTTTTAGTTTTAATAACAAACCGATACTACCTCATCAGGCGTATATGCCCAAGCAACGGGCAGAAAAATCGAAAAAACTGGCTGTGTTGACATCAACTTGCATAGAAAACCAGCAAACAAACCGAATAGACAAAGATGTGGTAAAAAAACGGTTGACGCAAAAAAGTCTGGTGAGCATAATACGCGCCACTTGCTTAGGACAACTAAGACATAGTGGCTACATAGCTCAGCTGGTTAGAGCACAGCACTCATAATGCTGGGGTCGCAGGTTCGATTCCCGCTGTAGCCACCACTTAATTTGTTCGTCCAGTGTTAGCGGAAATGGCGAAATTGGTAGACGCACTGGATTTAGGTTCCAGCGCCGCGAGGCGTGAGAGTTCGAGTCTCTCTTTCCGCACCAAGCAAGTAAGAATTCTGCAGTTTCTGCAGGGGTATAGCCAAGCGGTAAGGCAGCGGGTTTTGATCCCGCCATTCTGGGGTTCGAATCCCTGTACCCCTGCCATAAATTGGAACCCAGCTTCGGCTGGGTTTTTTCTTTTCTGCTCTTTTCATTCCCTTTAATTTCAGGTAAGTAGAAAAGCAGAGCTTTCGCTGTAAAAGCTCTGCCAATGAACTAAGCCCTTTTTAGCCTTTTGATACCAAACCACCCCATCACACCAACGCCAGCCAGTACTAACGTCAACAGCAGCCACTTAAAAGGTCGCAACATTTTTCGGAGTTGAAGTTCAAGGTTATGGTAGTGGCGCTGTTTAGCCGCGGCAAAATCCGGCTCAGGGCAGTTCTGACCGAACTCAGCCCCCCAGCTGACATAAGGCCCTTGTTGCAGATACTTTTGATAATAACCCTGCGCCAGTTCAGGTTGGCGTACTAACAGCCATTTTGTTGAATGACACAAAGTCGCAGCAAAAGCCTGACTGTTGTGTGGCACAAGCTGAGCTGCTTCTGCGGATAGTTCAGCCGCCAGTTGCCGGTAATGGAATCTGTTGCTGTAGGTTGAAGCTGAACTCTTTACCCGTTGTATTTCAGCAGCAGCTAAAGCCGGTGTTTTTGCCTCAAATTCATAAGGCTCAAACTGGCCATAAAACACCTGATAATCGGGCGCAAGTTCAAAACCCAATAATTCCAGACCATGCGCTCTGGCAAGCTTTGCCTGCTCGAATAAGGCTTGGGCTTTAGCATTGTCCGTCCAGCTGCTTGCGGCTTTTTCTGCATGCTGCTGATACTGCTTTGCCAGCTGCTTTAATTCAGGATCGATAAAATAAGCCTGAGCCTGCTGGTATTGACCCGCCCGCATTAATCGTCGGGCTGTTAAGTGATGCAATAACACTTCGACTTTGGTATCACCAAAATAATGCCACTCTGATTTTTCCGGTACTACGGTTACAGGATGCTGAGCCGCAAAGCTTTTTAGCTCATCCAGCGTTAAAACCCGTTCTGCGATATAAGCCGTGTCCTGCCAGTACTCAGAGCCTGCAGCTGTCAGCAAGGCGATAGCCTGCAAATAATCGCCACGACTTAATTCCAGAATGCCGTGTTCCGCCTGAATGCGACAATAGTGCTGCTCCTGCAATTCCTTCACTGAAGATTTCGCATAAGGATCTTGTTGTGCCGGTAAAGTCCCGGCCTGCAAAGGCTCAGGCGCAAAAGCTTTGCTGGCTTTGGCGTAAAATTCCACAGCTTTGGTCGTATCCCCTGCTTTTAATGCCATTTTGGCTTGCAGCCACCAGGCTTGCGGGCTTTGCTCCAGATGAGGCAATAACTGCTTTACCAAATCAAACTGGCCTTGTTGATAAGCTACTGTGGCAAGTTGAGTGGCATTTTTCAGTTGAATGTCAGGAACCTGATTCAATACCACCAGCAGACGCTGTAACTGTTCTGGTTCCAGATAACTTAAAGCACTAAATTGCGTCATCAGGTAACGGCTTAATAAAGCGGCCACAGCAGACGTTTGTACGAAAGCTATTAATTGCGGATCCGGCATGGCAGCCAGCTCTTTACTCAATAGCAATAAAGAAGCGCGGCCACTTTCGCTCCAGCGACTTTGTGCTGCATATAATCCTATAGCCGTAGCCCAATCGCCTTGCTGTTTAGCCAGTTTCGCCTGCTCGCCTAAACTGGCCACAGCCAGCTGCAAAGGATCAGCTAATCCAGCCGCTACTTCTTGTTGTAGCTGGCTATATAAAGCTGAAACTTCGCTAGTCTGAGTATTTTGTTGTAGTAAGGCACGTCCTAACGAATACAACGCCCAGCTGCGCCTTTGCTGTTGTTGCTCTAACGGCAAAGCCAGCACCTGGCGGAATAATTCAATGGCCTGTTGATAGTCGTGCTGTGCAAAAGCCACAGCTGCTGCTGTATAAAAACGCAATTCAGCGGGCAAAGCTTCACCCACGGACAAGGCCTGCTGCACTGTAGCACTTTGCCTCATCTGCTGGACTAGCTTTGCGTGCTCCTTGCTCAGCAGCTGCTGCTCTGCTTGTTCTGTGGCGCTTACCCAGCGGTCGTTTTGATAATCATAGGAGTCTTCGAATACCACGGCCTGAGGTTTGGCTATCAGGGCAGAAAAGTCAGGTACAGTCGCAGCAAGCGCCTGTACCTCCACTAAAAACACTGGCTCAGGCAGTACAGCAAAAGTCTGGGCCCTGTCCGAACTCAGCATCATTGGAAAGTCAGGGCCACAGGCCACAGCGCTGCCAGCTAACGTCATGCAGCTAAGCAGTAAGGCTTTGTTAAATTTCAGCATACGTCATCCTTTAAATACCCAAAGGGTTAAGTGTTGACAAGTGGCCCAGCCCAGCACTAGTCGTTGGCGGGGTTGCAGCATAGCTTCAGCTTCGGTTAAAACAAACTGCAGCTGATTTTTATCTTTTGAAAAGTTGAGCTGATAACCGGATACCGCATCGGCGGCTTTACAGTGACCACCAGATAAGTTGATCTGTGGCGGTAATGACGCAGCGACAAACCCATGGTTCTCTGCCACAACCTCAAACTGTGGCGCTTCGCCTTGCAAACTTAGTTTTAAATCAGCAGTGAGGGTTTTACCCGAACTGACAGCTTGCAATTGGGAATAAGACCAGCTGCGTTTATCTGATGCCAGAGGCAGACGAAACCAGACCAGCCCCTGTAACAGCGGCCAGTTTTGTTGCTTTAACCACAAGCTAAAGCCCTGCACTGCTAACGCATCGAGCCATAACTCTTGTCGCTCACCCGGGCTTTGTAGGGCCTGTTCACTTTCCACCAGAGTGCTTTGTTCTTGTTTCAGTAAAGCGGAATGATAAGAAGGCACCGCAATATAAAATGGTTTCTGCGCCTCTGCTGCTAATTGCTCAGTCCAGTCTTTGGCAAGCTTTGGCTGAAACAGCCCTTGTTCAGGCGATATCACCGAATGCACCTGTAAGGTCAACTGGTCTACCTGCTGTTGCAGCTCAGACCAACCTGGCTTGCCTAACCAGTCCGGCAAAGCCGTAATGCTTAAAGCCAGAGTCTGAGGCAGTGCCTGACGTAATTCATTGATCCAATTCGCATAAGCGCCAAGCTGACTGCTGGCACAGTCATAATCCAGCTCCAGTTGCGTCACCTGCACCCCTTGCTGTTGCCATAACTGCAGCAGCGTCAGTATTTTTTGTTGCAACACGGCTTTTGGTAACTGTTTGAGCTGACCATCAAGCCGCACCACTAAATGTACAGCCCGTCCATCCGCAGCAAGCAGAGCTAAATCAACCTTAGCTTGTGTCCAGACAGGGCCAACTTTGGCTTGATGTAGCTGCAAGGCTAAAACTCTCAATACACTGAAATCAGCTTTGCTTTGGGCCAAAGCCTGGCGATGATCCGAGTTCCACACCCGCTGCCAAATATAAATATGCTGACTAAAACCAGAGCTGGCCTGAGGTGTACAAGAACACAACAAACAAAGGCTAAATAACAGAATGAGAAGTTTGCACTGAGATTTCAAACGAAGTACTTATCTAAAGAGGATATGAGGGCAGTATAAGGCCCTGCATTAGTGCAGGGCCATCACTTTAAATCAGATACTATCAGCAGTGATATCTACCTGAGTCACTTCACCATAACTTTTAGCGATATCCTCAATAGCTTCAGCTTTACCAATCAACACAAACTGTAGCTTGTCTTTCGGGAAGTAGCTGTTGATCAGGCGTTTACTCTCAGCAACTGTCAGTTGGTCCACTTTACTTTGGAAACTGTTAATAAAATCCTGATTAAAACCATACAGATACATATCGCCTAACAAACCAGCTAAGGCTGTATTGGTTTCAAAACGCGGCGGGAACTGGCCTTTGACATAAGCCTTGGCGGAATCCAGCGTGGCCTGATCGATGCCCTTATCCCATAAGCGCTGATAAGTGTTCAGTGCTAAATCCACAGCGGCTTTGGTACTTTCAGTTTTGGTGAAACTGCTGATAGTAAAAATACCAGTGGCAGAATAACGCTCAAAACCAGAACGGGCGCCATAAGTTAAACCAGAGTTCACCCGCAGCTCGTCATTCAGCCAGGAGGTAAAACGGCCACCCAACACTGTGTTCACTACACTGATACCGACATAATCCGGGTTACTCTGCTTCACACCTACACCACCAATACTGAAAGTGGTTTCTATCGCATCGGCTTTATTGACCAGCAACACTTTGGCTTTTTCTGCTTTTGGCAAAGCCGCAGTTAAATCAGGTTGTTTTATTACTTTGCCATTGTTCCAACTGGCAAAGAGTTTTTGCAGCTGGGCTTTCATCGCATCAGGTTTGAAGTCACCCACTATGCTGATGGCGGTATTAGCCGGCTGATAGAAGCTCTGGTGGAAATCTTTCACTTGTTGCTGACTAATGGTTTTCAGCGACCCCGCAGTACCAGAAATGGCATTACCATAAGGATGTGAGCCAAACACCAGCTTATTAAAGTAGTGCTCCATCACCATTCGTGGGCTTTCTTTAGCCTGAGCCACGGCGGCAATCTGGCGTGCTTTTAATTTATCGAACTCGGCGAGGTCAAAGGCTGGCTGAGTCAGCACTTTATGAAATATCGCGAGCATTTGTTCCGTGTCTTTTGCCAAAAAATCAGCGCGCAGACTAGACCCCTCCAGAGTGCCTTCACTGATTAAACTGGCCCCTAAAAAGTCGACCAATTGTTCAATTTCAGCTTTGCTTTTGCCCCCGGCACCTAACAATAAAGCCTGACTGGTGAGCTGAGACAAACCAGCGACAGGATCATTGACCGCACCTGCACGCACTGTAGCCTGCACCGTAATTAACGGCACCTCGTGCTGAGGTAATAAAAACACAGTCAAACCATTGTCGAGTTTTAGTTGCTCATAAGCCGGTAACTGAAAACTGCTTTGGCTCTTTGCTTGCTCTGCCATGGTTGGCAAGGCAAATACAAAAGAGCTTAGTAAAACCAGCGCCGCTGCTTTTGAAGTCTTAGTGAAATGGCTCATAGATCTTTATCCTCAGCAGAGTCCAGCACAGCAACAGTGCGGTTGGATTTTTTCAGGTAGGTTTGCGCCACTCGCTGAATATCCGCCGGAGTGACTTGTTGATAATTTTTTGGCGCATCAAACAGCTTTTGATAGCTGCCAAAATACAACTCGTAGGTGCCGATAATATCGGCTTTGCCATTGATGGTTTCCATTTCGCGGTAGAACTGCATCAGTTTCTGGTTTTTGGCTTTTTCAAGCTCAGCCTGAGTGACGCCATCTTTGGCTACTTTATTAACAACACTAATTAAGGCTGTCTCGAGATCCGCAGCTTTTACACCGGGATTGGCGATGGCCATCAGATAAAATAAATTCGGGTCAAAGGACATAGGTAAGTAACTAAACACATCCACGGCCAGTTCTTTGTCGACCAGGCCCTGATACAAACGTGAGCTGTTGCCCTGACTCAAAATAGAGTTCAGTAAATCCAGCGCATAATAATCCGGACTGGAGCTGGCTGGAATATGAAAACCTAAGAGCAAATTTGGGCTGGTGACAGAGGCCTTTTGCACATAAACCCGACGTTCACCTTTTTGCTCCGGCTCCACTGTGCGTACAGCTTCAGGCTCTGGTTGAGATGGAATAGGTGCAAAATACTGTTCGGCCAGCTTTTTCACTTCGGCTAACTTTACATCGCCAGCAACCACCATCACGGCATTATTCGGCGCGTAGTAAGTTTTGTGGTAACGCTTTAAGTCGTCCAAAGTCCAGGCTTTAATATCAGACTCATGACCAATCACAGACCAGCTGTATGGATGGGCTAAAAAAGCCACGCCTTTCAGCGCTTCCTGAATAGTACGGAAGTTGGAGTTTTCAAGACCAGTTGAGCGCTCAGAGGTGACGACGCCTCGTTCGCTTTCAACCATTTTGGCATTGATATCCAGATGAGCAATACGGTCGGCTTCTAAATCAAAAATAGTCTCCAGTGCATTGGCCGGAAACCAGTTGGTGTACACAGTTAAATCTTCGGTGGTGTAGGCATTGTTCGCGCCGCCAGCAGCTTCCATGGTTTGGTCAAACATCTTAGGGCCATACTTTTTGGCACCGTTAAACATCATATGCTCAAAGAAATGCGAGATGCCGGTGATGCCAGGGTATTCGTTGCGTGAACCTACTTTCCAGAATAAATAGCTGTTGGCATTTGGAATAGATGCATCTTCCAACACCATAATTTTCATGCCATTTTTAAGCGTAAAGCTTTGAATATCTTTAGCTTCTGTCGCTTGTGCTGAACTGAACACCAGTCCGAGCATCAGCGCCAAAGCCGACTGTTTTAACCTCATACCTTCTCCCTGCCCTTTTTCCGAAAGAGAACTGCAAAAGCTTAAGACTAAACGAAAAACAAAAACGCCCTGCAACAAAATTGTTACAAGGCGTAAATGGCAGGCGTTAAAGGAACAAAGAGTTAGTCGGGCTTGTCCTGAGCAAAGTCTAACTCTCCTTGCTCTGTCCAATACAAGGGCCGCACACGAGTATGGCGATTACCATCCTGTAAGGGATGACCCTGAATGTCTTTGTAATCACGGGCGTGATAGAGCATTAAATCCGTGACACCATCTTCGGCCAGCACAAAGCTGTTATGGCCAGGGCCAAAACGTTTGAGGCTGTCGTTAGTAAAAAATACCGGCCGGGGCGCTTTAGTCCAGCTTTCGGTTTTTAGTAAGTCGGCATCGACAGAAGCTGTCAGTAAGCCCATAGCATAGCGGTGATCGGTGGCACTGGCTGAATAGGCCAGCCAGATTTTACCGTTTTTAATCAGTACAGCGGGTCCTTCATTGACCTTATGGCCCAAAACCTCCCAATCCAGAGTAGGTTCTGTTAACAAAGTGGCGGGTAACTCCAGCTCAGTGGCGCTGCGCATTTTGGCTATCCATAAGGCACTGTTATAGCTTTGCTTTTTATCTTGCTGCGCCCATACCAGATAATGCTGGCCCTTGTGTTCAAAATGAGTGGCATCCAGATTAAAACTATCCCAGCCGGTATTCAGCGGCCCCAGTTCCTGCCACTGCCCTTGCAGCGGATCTGCAGCGCTGTTTTTCAACACATAAGTACGGATATGAAAGGGCTCTTCCGCCTTACCTGCAGCAAAATAGATGTACCAGCTGCCGTCTATCTGATGTATTTCAGGCGCCCAGATATTGGCACTCATAGGCCCTTTGTCTTTTTTGCGCCAGATGACTTTGGCTTTCGCCTTTGCTAAGCCTTTAATACTTGAGCTATGGCGTAACTCAATACGATCAAACTCCGGCACTGAAGCGGTGAAATAGTAAGAATCGGCAGCAGCGCGATAGACCCAGGGATCGGCCCGGTTTTTAATCAAAAGCCCGGCATCCTGCGCCAGCAGGTTAACACTCAGCAGACTTATCAATAAAACACTAACCAGCTTCCACATCACCACCTCCGTTTTTTGCAGAGCAGTCCAATCCAGCACCGCCAGTTCTGATTCAGGCAAGCCCTGATAAGGCGACTGATAAATCAATAAACTACCCGCATCGGGTTCAGCCTCTAACTGCTGCTCTGTTAAGCCCTGACGAGCCGTGGTGACAAATAGCAGGTCTAAATCAGGGCCACCAAAAGCCAGACAAGTGGGTTGACTGACAGGTAAAGGGTGTAAAGCCGTTTGCTGTCCTGAAGGCGAATAACGCGCTATGGCTTTCCCGCCCCATAAAGCGCACAGCAGGTGATCCTCTGCATCTATCACAGCGCCATCGGGTTCAGCCCCTACTGGCACTTTGGCAAACAACTGCGGCTGACTTACAGCACCTTGAACCGCATCAAAGCCATAGGAGTAAATCACACCTGTTGGTGAGTCAGCGTGATAGATCCTGCTGCTGTTTTTATTCCAGCACAGGCTATTGGGGATCTGTAAGCCGGAGATCACCGCATGACAACCTTGCTGATCCAGCCGGTATAAAGTGCCAGTCTGCCCTTGGTTTACTTCACGCATAGTGCCAGCCCAGAACCGGCCCTGACGATCGATTCGGCCATCATTCATTCGATTACCAGATAAATGAGTTTCAGGTTTAGCCAACCAGAAGATGCCCTGAGTTGCAGGTTGATACAAAGCAAAACCTGACTCAAAAGCCACCAGCATCGAATAATCAGAGCGCATGGGGTCATGTGCGTTTAATAAAGCAAAACAGCTGATGCGTTCCGGCAGCGGATAGGTATTGAGCTGCAGTGAAGGCCAAAACAGCTGATACAAAAAGCGGCCATGAATGTCGGTCCACCAGACTGACTGGCTGGCGCCATGCCAGATGATGCCTTCACCTAATTTGTTTTTCAGCGGGATACTATGCAATAACTTCAATTCACTCATGCTTTGCCTCCAGCTTTAGATTGCCAGCTATGACTCAGTAACTTTTGCAAAGCAATAAAGAAAAATAGTAAAACCCCTATCACTATTTTGCTCCACCAACTGCTTAAACTGCCGTCAAAATTGATATAAGTTTGAATCAAGCCCATTAGTAGGACACCCAACACAGTGCCAATAATAAAACCACTGCCACCTGTCAGTAAGGTACCGCCTATCACTACCGCAGCTATCGCATCCAGCTCGACACCTACAGCAGCCAGTGCATAACCTGAGTAGGTATAAAAACTAAAAATAATACCAGCCATAGCGGCCAGCATACTGCTTGAGGCGTAGAGCAAAATAGTAGTGCGAGCGACTGGAACGCCCATCAGTTGAGCCGATTGGCTATTGCCACCTAAGGCATAGACATAAGAGCCAAAGCGGCTGTAGTGAGTAAGTACCAACATCAGCAGCACCAAAGCTATGGTCAGCAGAGAAGTTGCGCCCAACCAACCACCGTCCGGCAGCTCTAATCCAAACTCGGCCACTGCATCATAAAAAGGATGTTCAATAGCGACAGACTCTTCACTCAACAGCGTCGCCACACCCCGGGCTAAAAACATGCCCGCCAAAGTGACAATAAAAGGCTGTAGCTGGTAAAACTGAATTAAGGCGCCCATACCAGCACCAAAAAGCGCAGCACAAGGCAATATCAGAGCAAAAGCCAGCAGTGGATGCCATTGATAAGGCCCAATCAACAAGGCCGCCGCCACGCCGCTTAAGGCAATGACAGAACCGACCGACAAGTCGATACCGCCAGATAAAATCACCAGTGTCATGCCCAAAGCAGTCACCAGCAAAAAGGCATTATCGCTAATTAAGTTAGTAACCACTCGCAGACTGGCAAAACCGTCAAACTGGCTGGCACCAGCGCCAAACATCACAAGCACCAGCGCAAAAGTGATCCACAAAGGTAAATAAGTGCGGGACATCAGGCCTTTCCTCCACGCGCTTTGCCAAAGCTCAACAGGGATTTTAGCTGGTTGCGAAACAATTCCGACTGTAACATCAGCACCAGCAATATAACTAAAGCTTTGATCAATAAGTTAAATTTAGAAGGTAAACCACTGACCACTATGGTGGTGCTTAAGGTCTGAATAATCAATACGCCGATCACAGCACGAGGCAGAGAAAAACGCCCGCCTGTTAGAGCCGCACCGCCTATCACCACAGCTAAAATCGCATCCAGCTCTAACCATAAACCGGCGTTATTCGCATCTGAGCCCTGTATATCTGCTGTCGCGATAATACCGGCCAAAGCAGCGCAGCCACCGGCCAGTAAATACACAGTCAGCTTTATACCTCTGTCATCTATGCCCAAATAACGACTGGCTTTGGCGTTGCAGCCTACAGCTTCAATAAATAAACCCAAGGCGGTGCGTTTGAGCAGCAACTGCATAATCAGCAGCGCCAGCAACACTAACCAGACTGGCACGGGTAAAGCTAAAAAGGAGCCTGAACCTAAAGCGGCAAAGTCAGGGTTTTGAAAGGTGACAATCTGGCCCTGGTTTAATAGCTGCGCCACACCACGGCCTGCCACCATCAGCACTAAAGTCGCCACTATAGGCTGAATACCGAGATAGCTGACCATAAAGCCATTGACCAGACCACAAGCTAAACCTGTCAGTACAGCCAGACCTATCACGGCAGGAATGGACCAGTCTCCCAGCAGCAATAAGTTAGCGCACACTGCGCCGCAAATCGCCATCACAGCGCCGACGGACAAGTCAATACCGCCCGTGGCTATCACCAAACTCATGCCGATGGCCAGCAAAGCCACAGGCGCACTGCGGTTTAGAATATCAATCAAAGGCCCGTACAAGCGGCCATCCTGCCATTGCAGGGAGAAAAACTGCGGATCTAACAGTAAATTCACCAGCAATAACAAGGCTAAAGCTACTAAAGGATAAAGATATAAGCTGAATTTATGCGCTGACTGACCAGGGCTATAACGCGCTTGTCTTGCTGCTTTTAGTTGGTCCGCTTTTAACGGATCAGAATGAGTTGAGTTCAAAACTGTTGCCTCGCTCGTCATACGCTGGCTCCCGCTATAGCAGCCATGATGCGATCCGGATTCAGATCCTCACCACTTAGCTCTGCTACTTTTTTCCGGTCACGCATGACCACTATTTTGCTGGAAAAGGCGGTGAGTTCTTCCAACTCGGAAGACGTCACCAATAAAGACATGCCCTGCTGACAAAGCTGACGAATGAGCTGCAAAATTTCCGCATGAGCACCAATGTCGATACCACGGGTAGGTTCATCCAGTAGCAACAACTGAGGCTCCACCGCCAACCAGCGTGCCAGAATGACTTTTTGTTGATTGCCACCACTTAACTGGCCTATAGGCTTATCCGCATCAGGTGTGGCAATTTGCAGTTTTTCAATATAAAAATCCGCCAGTTGTTGCTGCTTCTTTTTAGAAAGCACTCGCCACCAGCCCTGTTTCGCCTGCAGTGCTAAGCTGATATTTTCACGAATGGATAAAGCTGCAATCATGCCCTGGGTTTTACGATCCTCAGGACAAAGCGCGATACCAAGGGCTATAGCTTGCGCCGGATTACTCAGTTTAATAGGCGAACCTGCAAAACTTAAGGTGCCGCCATCGGCTTGATCCAAACCAAATAGCAGACGACAAATTTCAGTACGACCTGAACCTAATAAACCCGCTAAACCCACAGCCTGACCTAGAGGTAAATCCAGATCCAACTGCTGTACCGACTGCCCAGAGCTTAACTGCCGCGCAGATAAAATAGCTTCGGAGTGCTCCACTGCCAGACAAGGCGTTTGATGGCGCTGCTGGCTCAGCTCTTTACCCAGCATAGCGGCAATGAGTTCAGCTTTATTCAATTGAGCCGTCTGGTATTCACCGACAAAACAGCCGTTACGCATGACCGTAATACGGTCACTGATTTGATACACCTGATCCAA
Source organism: Rheinheimera sp. KL1 (assembly GCF_001275035.1). Lineage (NCBI taxonomy): Bacteria > Pseudomonadati > Pseudomonadota > Gammaproteobacteria > Chromatiales > Chromatiaceae > Rheinheimera > Rheinheimera sp. KL1. The sequence goes on along the minus strand of NZ_LAMX01000025.1, from coordinate 83,238 downwards.
AAAGTGGGTAATAAAAACGATGGCTACACCCTGCTGTTTCAACTGGCGCAGCAGCTGAAATAAAGTTTGTACTTCATCAGCATCTAAACTGGCCGTAGGCTCATCCAGCACCAGCACTTTGGTGCGAGCAGCCCCTCGTTTAGGCGCTATACCACGGGCAATAGCCACCAACTGCTGCACTGCGACTGAGAATTCAGACAAAGGCGCAGTGACATTGATATCAAGACCAAAACTGCTTAATAATTGCCGCGCCTGATATGCCATGGCTTTTTTATCAATCAAACCAAAGCGCTTAGGTTCTGAACCTAAAAACAGGTTATGGGCTACCGATAAATTCGGCAGTAAATTCACTTCCTGATAGACAGTGCTGATGCCTGCTTGCTGCGCATCCTTAGGTGTAGCAAAACTTAACGCTGTGGAATCCAGCAATAGTTCGCCGCCATCTTTTTGCAGCACCCCCGTCATCACTTTAACTAAGGTGGATTTACCAGCGCCGTTTTCACCTAATAAGGCATGCACTTCACCGGCATACAAACTCAGCTGGGCTTGCTGCAGTGCTTTCACACCAGGGAAGTTTTTGTTGATCTGCCGCAGTTGCAGCACTGGCTTGGCGACATTGTTGATCGGTTCTGACATCAGACACTCCTGAATAACCAAACTGAGTAACCTGAAAGTGAATTAGTTCAGGCGTCTTTTTTCGTATTCAGCAGCAGCCGTATCCTGCAGGAATAAATCCCCTGTAGTACGGATCAGCTTTTCTATGTCTTTTTTACCCTTCAGATACCCTTCAATCACGTCAAAGGCCGGGCCACCTAAATGCGGGCTCAGCTCTACAGTGGCATTGGCGTCGCCGTCAGCCATAGCTTTAAAGTAATCAGGTACAGCGTCGACAGACACCACCAGTAAGTCTTTGCCCGGCTTCAGGCCCGCTTCTTTAATGGCCTGAATAGCACCTAACGCCATTTCATCGTTATGAGCCCAAAGTGCACAAATGGCTTTGCCACCCTGCTCTGCTTTGAGCAAGGACTCCATCACTTCTTTGCCTTTGGCGCGGGTAAATTCAGCGGTTTGACTACGGACGATTTTAGCTTGTGGGTGTTTCGCCAGGACTTCATTAAAACCTTTAGCACGGTCTATCGCCGCTGTAGCCCCCACTGTGCCTTGCAATTCGATGATATTGCACTGCTGTTGCGCCTGGGGTTGGCTCATTAACCAGGTCGCCGCTTTGCGGCCTTCTTCGACAAAATCAGAAGCGATACGGGTGACAAATAACGATTCGTCCTGCACTTGCACATTACGGTCGACAATAACCACAGGAATGCGGGCACGCTTGGCTTCTTTTAGCACTGGAGTCCAGCCGGTCTCGACCACTGGAGCAATGATAATGGCGTCCACACCCTGCGCAATAAAGCTGCGAACCGCCTTAATTTGGTTTTCCTGCTTTTGCTGCGCATCAGAAAACTTCAGCTCTATGCCGCGTTTTTTCGCTTCCGCTTTGACAGACTCGGAAAAACTGGTCCGCCAGCCACTTTCCGACCCTACCTGAGCAAAACCTACAGTGGTAGCAAAACTGCTGTGGCAAACTAAACACAGGCCCAAACCTGCAACTATGGATTTGATTTTCATAGGTCGACTCCCCTTGTCAAACAGGTCCTTATGATATTTTTTAAAGACGGACCTGCGGTGATTAAACTCTGTTGTTATAACGCCCTAGCTATACCCCAATACAAAACGGCTGCACTGCCGGTACAACTGGCCGGCTTTTAGCAAAGCCGTTGGAAAATTTGCTTTATTGACTGCATTTGGATAGCCATGAGGCTCCAGGCATAAAGCGGCGTATTTTTCTATGGGCCGGCCCTGATTCCCCAGTATGCTGCCGTCCAAAAAGTTGCCGCTGTAAAACTGAATGCCGCTCTGATCAGTAAACAACTGCAGAGTGCGGCCCGACACAGGATCGCGCACTAACGCAGCAGGTCTGCTCAAATCACGGTCTTTGTTCAAGACAAAATAATGGTCGTAGCCGTTTTCAAGCAAGCTAATATCCTGGCCTATCCGCTTGCCCGCTTTAAAATCAAAAGCGCCAACCGCAGGCACTAACTCGCCTGTCGGGATCAGTTGTTTATCCAACGCCAGAATAAAGTCGGCATCAAGCTGCAATTGCTGCTCAAGCACTGTGCCTTTGCCTACACCGCCAATAGCCCAATAGGCATGATTAGTCAGGCTGACTGGCGTGTCTCTATCTGACACAGCACTGTATTCCAGTACCAGCTCATGATGCGCCAGCAAGGTGTAATGCAGCTGCACATCCAACTGCCCGGGAAACCCCTGATCGCCCTCTGGGCTGGTGATGCGAAAAGTAACGCTGACTCTGTCGTTTTGCTGGTCTATATCAAAACTCCAGAAGCGACTGCCTAAACCATCCGGGCCACCATGTAATTGATTCGGCCCTTCATTGGCAAGTAACGACAGCACCTTGCCTTGCTGCATATAAGCCGCAGCACCAATACGGTTCGCCACCCGGCCTATAGTCACGGCAAAATAATAAGGATTACGGGCAAAATGGCCTGGATCCTGATAGTTTTGCAGCAGTTCGGTTTTTTCAGCGGAGCCTGATTCTGGCACCAAGTCTGGCATCAGCACCGACCATAAACCTGCACCTAAATTACTTAATGTCACTGTTAATCCGGCAGGATTAGTCAGTTGAATCAGCTGCAAGGGCCGCTTTAACGCAGCCACCTGCAAAGTCTCAGTCGCGACAACAAAGCCCATGTTAAGCATCAACCGCTGCGCTGGTTTTTACGCCATTCACCAAACGCGGTAAAGCCCATGGATTGGCGTTTTGCAGCTCTGGTGGCAATAACTCAGCCGGGTAATTCTGGAAACAAATAGGACGGACAAAACGGGCAATAGAAGCTGTGCCTACCGAGGTAAAACGTGCATCAGTAGCGGCAGGGAAAGGCCCGCCATGCATCATGGCATCACACACCTCAACACCAGTCGGGAAGTTATTCACCACCAGACGGCCTACTTTTTGACGCAGCAGGCTGATGAGTTCAGCCTGAGTGGCAAGCTCTGCTGCTGTTGCCTGTAAAGTACCAGTCAACTGGCCTTTTAAAGTTCGCACTACCGCCAGTAATTGCGCCTGGTCAGCACAACTCACCAGTACAGAAACATGGCCAAACACTTCTTCCTGCAAATGTGGATTGGCTAAAAAGGCTTCGGCTGTGACTTTAAAAAGTTTGGCCTGAGTGCAGAAGCCTGCTTTATCGCCCACAGCTTCGCCGCTGCCAACCAGTTCAACACCAGACTGCTCAGCCAAATGCACTGTGCCTTTTTGATAAGCCGCAGCTATGCCTTCGTTCAGCATGACACCAGCTGGTACTTTGGCTAAAGCAGCAGAAGCTGCACTGCAGAATCTGTCCAGTGCTGGGCTTTGAATTGCCACAGCCACACCAGGATTAACACAGAACTGGCCAACGCCCAAAGTTAAAGAGCCGACAAAACCTGCCGCGATAGATTCAGCATTTTGTTCCAGCGCCTCTGGCAATAACACCACAGGGTTCACGCTACCCATTTCGGCAAATACAGGAATAGGTTCAGGTCTGTTATTGGCCAGCTGAAACAATGCCATGCCACCCGCTAAAGAGCCGGTAAAACCTACAGCTTTTACTTCTGGCGCAACCACCAGTTCAGAACCTACTTCACGACCAGCGCCCATAATCAAAGAAAACACACCAGCAGGTAAACCCGCTTTTTGTACCGCTTTATGCAAAGCTTGCGCGACCAGCTCGCACGTACCAGGGTGTGAGTTATGACCTTTGACGATGACAGGACAACCTGCAGCTAAAGCCGCTGCTGTATCACCACCTGCCACAGAAAAAGCCAGCGGAAAGTTACTGGCACCAAACACCACTACAGGTCCTATCGGCTGATTGGTATAACGTAAATCAGGACGAGGCAAAGGCTGGCGATCAGGCAAGGCGGTATCAATTCGGATATTCAGGTATTCGCCAGAACGGATAGAAGAGGCAAATAAACGCAGCTGATTAACAGTTCGGGCACGCTCGCCTTCACCGCGGGCTTTTGGATACCCTGTTTCCAGCGCGACACGCTCTGGCAACACATCACCTAAAGCCATAATTTCATCAGCGCATAACTCTAAAAACTCAGCTCGCTGCTTAAGTGTTGTAGCCGCAAAAACCGGCGCAGCTTTCGCAGCAGCAGCCACCGCCTGATGCACTTGATTTTTGCTGGCATAACTCATTACAGGCTCAATAAAAGCGGCAGTCGCAGGATTAACCGCCTGATATTGACCTGCTTCGCCCTGCACCCAGTGCCCATTAATCAGTTGTTGACCTGTAATCATCTTTACTCAACCCTTGTTCGTGGTAACAGATTCAAAAAAGTGGCCGAATCACCGCAAAAGCAGTTAAATCCAGCCACCGTCCACAATAAAGTTTTGTGCTGTGCACAATTTGCTGTCGTCGGAAGCTAAAAACAGCGCCATAGCTGCCACATCTTCCGGCATCAGGCTGTCTTTGACGCATTGATTTTTTTCAATATCCCGTGCCGTTTCTTCGTTGACCCAATACTTCAACTGACGTTCAGTCATCACCCAGCCGGGCGTTAGGGTATTGACGCGGATTTTATCCGGCCCTAAATCACGAGCCAGACCACGGGTTAATCCTAAAACTGCAGCTTTAGAGCTGGTGTAGCCAGGCATACCGCCCTGACTTTCGTACCAGCTCATCGAACCTAAATTGATAATGGAACCTCCGCCCAGCTTTTTCATCTGCGGATACACCGCCTGAATGGCAAAAAACTGATGGCGTAAATTGATATTGACCCGCTGATCCCAATACTCAGGCGTCACGTCAAGGAAGTTGTGCCTGGTATCACTGGCAGCATTGTTGATTAATACGCTGATAGCACCCAGCTGTTGTTTGACTTGTTCTATCACCTGCTTTAAATCGTCAATATTCAACAAATCACAGTGATAAAACTTCAGCTCTGCATCTGGATATTGTGCAGTTAAATCAGCGACTAAGGCCTCAGATTCCGCTGCTAAAATATCAACAAAAGCGACTTTAGCGCCCTGAGCGATAAAAGCTTCCACCAGACAAGCACCAATGCCTGAACCACCACCACTGATAAATACAGTTTTGTGGCGCAGACTCGGATACTGATTGGTTAAATTCATTGTTTTGCCTCGTATAAAATAGCCTGAAAGGCTGGCACCACCCACCTGACAGGCTTGGCCTAATGCCTAAACTAGTGCGAATGAGCTGGCACCGCAGCACCACGACAACCCACTAAAAAGTCGAAGTCGCAGCCTTCATCAGCCTGTAATACCCGTTCGCGATACATTTCCAGATAACCACCAGTGCGCATAATCACCTGCGTGGCTTTTAATTTCTCTAACCGTGCGGCGATTTCTTCGTCCGAAACTTCCAGATGCAACACACCATTGGGGGCATCCAGCTGAATATAATCACCTTCCTGCACTGCAGCTAAAGGCCCTAACTCCATGGCTTCAGGCGTGACATGTAGCACCACAGTACCAAAAGCTGTACCGCTCATTCGGGCGTCGGATATACGCACCATATCTTTAATGCCTTTTTTCAGCACCTTAGGCGGTAACCCCATATTGCCGACTTCGGCCATGCCTGGGTAGCCTTTTGGCCCACAGTTTTTCAGCACCATCACACTGTTCTCATCGATGTCCAACTCTGGGTCATTAATGCGGGCTTTGTACATATCGAAGTTTTCAAACACCACGGCTTTACCACGATGCTTTAATAAATGCGGGCTAGCGGCTGAAGGTTTGAGTACAGCGCCACGAGGCGCTAAGTTGCCACGTAAAATACAAATGCCACCACTGGCAACTAGTGGATTATCCATAGTGCGGATCACATCGTCGTTATAGCATTCAGAGTCTTTGACATTGTCCCAAATGGTTTTGCCATTCACCGTCAGGGCATGGTTATTTAACATGCCATTTTCGCCCAGGCGGCGCAGCACAGCTGGCAAACCACCAGAGTAATAAAACTCTTCCATCAGGTATTTACCGGACGGTTGTAGGTTCACCAGAGTAGGAACTCCTTTGCCATGTGACCAGTCATCCAGAGATAAATCCACACCAATACGACCCGCTATGGCTTTTAAGTGGATCACTGCATTGGTGGAACCGCCAATAGCAGCGTTGGTGCGAATCGCATTAATAAAAGCATCTTTGGTCAGTATTTTCGACAGTTTTAAATCTTCATGCACCATATCCACAATTCGCATACCGGATAAATGCGCCAGCACATAACGGCGTGAATCCACAGCAGGAATAGCCGCATTATGAGGCAAGCTTGTGCCTAAGGACTCCGCCATACAGGCCATAGTAGATGCAGTGCCCATGGTGTTACAGGTACCGGCAGAACGCGACATGCTGGCCTCCATATCCATAAACTGCTCCAGGCTGATACGGCCCGCTTTGTATTCTTCATGTGCCTGCCACACCAGCGTACCGGAACCTACATCTTTGCCATGGTGTTTACCGTTTAACATAGGGCCACCTGTGACTACTATGGTCGGTAAGTCACAACTGGCAGCGCCCATTAATAAGGCGGGAGTGGTTTTATCACAGCCAACCAACAGCACCACACCATCAATAGGGTTGCCACGAATCGCTTCTTCAGTATCCATCGCCGCTAAGTTGCGTGTCAGCATAGCGGTTGGACGTAAATTTGATTCACCATTGGAGAACACCGGAAATTCCACCGGAATACCACCGGCTTCACGGATGCCATTTTTCACCCGTTCAGCGATTTGACGAAAATGCGCATTACAAGGCGTTAGCTCAGACCAGGTATTACAAACCCCAATCACTGGCTTGCCTTGAAAGTGATGATCAGGAATACCCTGATTCTTCATCCAGCTGCGATACATAAAACCGTTTTTATCGTGTGTACCAAACCAGCTGGCAGAACGAAGCTGCACTTTTTTCTTTTCGTCTTGGGCCATAGTTGAATCCTGAGGCAGTTTAATTTAATAATATTGTATTACTAATACATCAAGCTTGAGTCAAAGTTCAAGCAGTTCGTAAAAAATTTTCACCAAAGCAGTGCAGCTGATTTAGCTATCCATTGATTTGATTAGAGATTTTTTCTGCTCTTGATGTGTGCGACTTTTGCACAGCCGGCTCGAATTAGTCATATTGGTAATACTATAAGATAATTATTAATAAATCACGACAGGGGTATTATGAAAAACGTTCAGATTTTTATCTTTTTACTGCTGACCGGATCCGTGAGCCTGACCAGCTTTGGTCTGTGGGCAGCCAATCCGCTATTTACAGATGTACGCACTGCTGATCCGGCCGCTTTAGTAGTTGGCGACACTGTTTATTTGTACACAGGCCATGATGAAGCCAAAGACAATAACAGCTTTTTTGTGATGCATGACTGGCTGGTGTTCTCCTCCAAAGACATGAAAAACTGGCAGGCCCACGGCGCTAAACTCAAAGCCAAAGATTTCAGCTGGGCCAAAGGCGATGCCTGGGCATCACAAGTGATAGAAAAAGACGGCAAGTTTTATTGGTATGTCACAGTGCGACACGCCACTATCAATGGTTTTGCCATCGGTGTGGCTGTAGGTGATACACCGCTTGGGCCGTTCAAAGATGCCCGCGGCACAGCGCTTATTACCAACGATATGACCACAGACACCGACATCGACTGGGATGATATAGACCCTTCGGTTTTTATCGATGACGATGGTCAGGCCTATTTGTTTTGGGGCAATACCAAACCCCGTTACGCCAAACTCAAAGCCAATATGATTGAGTTGGATGGCCCTATTCAGAGTCTGGATCTACCGAATTTCACCGAAGCCATTTGGCTGCATAAAAAGGGCGACTTGTATTACCTGTCGTATGCCTCGGGTTTCCGGAAAAAATTGTCTATGCCACTAGCAAAAAAATCACCGGGCCCTGGGTGTATCAGGGCATTCTGAATGAAGTCGCAGGTAACTCCCCGACTAACCATCAGGCGATTATCGAGTTTAAAGGCAAAGATTATTTTATCTACCACACAGGGGCAGCCCAACCTGATGGCGGCGAATTCCGCCGCTCCGTGGCGATAGACCGGTTGTATTACAACAAAGATGGCACTTTAAAACGCGTCATTATGACCAGTGAAGGTTTGGATAAAGACTGATCTCCTTCGTACTTGAAGCCGCAGCGTTGTTGCCTGCGCTCCTCGCCCCAGTCACATAGGACAACTATGCTCCTGGGGTCTCGCTCGCTTGCCGCCTAGCTGCAACATCAATTACTTTGGAGATAATTTGGGCATAAACCAGCAAAACGATTTTAGGGTTCTGCTTGACAACAGAAAACAGAAACCAGATATTAATGGTATTGTAATACAAATAAATTAACGAGGATGTGCGATGCGTTTAATTCAATTTGTGACTCCAGATCAGCAACGCGCTGTGGCACTGGTGTTATCCGGCACTGAGGTGCAGCCATTAGAAGGCGTGCAGACTGTCTATCAGCTGGCAAATCAAGCCTTAACTGCGAAAAAACCATTACAGCAGCTCGTCACAGAACTGGTTGCTGATCAGAAACTGGATTATCAGGCTATAGTCACAGAAGGCCGTTTACTGGCGCCTTTTGATCATCCGGACCAAGCGCATTTGCTGGTCACAGGCACTGGCCTGACTCACTTAGGCAGCGCCGATACCCGTGCCAACATGCATGCGCAAACCAGTGGCAAAGCAGTGGCTGAACTGACTGATACCATGAAAATGTTTAAGTTAGGTCTGGATGGCGGTAAACCTGCTGCAGGTGAAACCGGTGTGCAACCTGAATGGTTTTATAAAGGAGATGGCAGCATAGTGGTGTCCCCCGGTGCACAGTTGTTTTCTCCTTCTTTTGCTTTAGATGGCGGCGAAGAACCTGAAATTGTTGGGGTCTATATCAATGATGCTGAAGGTCAGCCCTGGCGACTTGGCTTTGCTTTAGGTAATGAATTCTCCGATCACAAAACCGAACGGCTGAATTATTTATACCTGGCGCATTCAAAATTGCGGCCTTGTGCTGTAGGCCCGGAATTGCTGCTTGGCGATTTACCCGCTCATATCGAAGGCACCTCACGTATTTACCGCGACGGCAAATTACTGTGGCAAAAAGCTTTTGTCAGCGGTGAAGACAATATGTCGCACAGCATCAGCAACTTGGAACATCACCACTTTAAATACGATTTATTCTGCCGCCCTGGCGATGCGCATCTGCATTACTTTGGTACAGCTACTTTAAGTTTTGGAGATGGTATTGAAACTCAGGCCGGTGATGTATTTGAAATTGAAGCCCCAGCCTTTGGGTTAGCGCTGCGTAATACTCTTGCTATGAGTACCAAACAGCCTTTGAAAGTGAAAATGCTATAGGGTCAGTAATCTTGAATCTAAAATAGGGTCAGCTCACATTGGTTACGCATAACTCATGTGATCTGACTCCATTTTTATTAATCCGGCTGTTGTGCCAGATTTTTTAAGGCGTATTCTAAGTTTTCTTTCGATTTAGCCAGCAGTTGGAACATCTCTATTTTTGCTTTGGCTGCATCACCTGATGCTATCGCCTGATACACAGCTTTATGACCGGGCAACGAATCGACATACTCTTCCGCTATAGCACTGCTTAAACGGAACAAGCCCATTAAAGCGGTTTGTATCGTCATGCCTAAGGAAATCATAAATTCATTATTGGTGGCATCCAACACCGCCATATGAAACTCCAGATCGCTGGAGAACACAGCATCAGTGCCAATTTCGGCTTTTTCCATCGCCTCATAGGCTGCACCTAATACCACAGCCTGTTCTTCACTACGGTTTTTTGCGGCCAACTCTGCTGCTGCAGGTTCAAAAATCTCGCGAATTTCAAACAAGGAGATAAAAAACTGTGGTGAGGGTTTCGATTCAAAACACCAGCTTAAAATTTCACTATCGAACATATTCCAGTGCTTACGTGGCCGAATGCGGGTACCCAGTTTAGGCCTCGACTCCAGTAACCCTTTAGAAGTCAGAATTTTAAAAGCTTCACGTAGCGCTGTGCGGGACACCCCCAGTTCTTCACCTATAGTGGTTTCATTCGGAATATATTCACCTGGCGAATAAATGCCACTGACGATACGGGTGCCTAATTCTTCCGCCACCCAGCCATGAATACTTTGAGGTCGGCTTTTTAACTGATTTGCCATGCAGATCCCCTAAACATCGACCTGCAATTCAGGCCAGAATCAAATTCTTACTATAATAGGATTTATGTTAACCGATTTACTGCTAAAAAACCTAACAGCAGCCTGATTTCATTAGTTTTTCATAATAAGCCCACAAAAAATCATAGGCATTAAGGTACTAAATAGCAATATTCAAGCCATAGTAAAGCAGGGCCTTGCCTCTGTTGATTACTTTTTCACTGGCCGATGAGTGAAGGGTTTAATTGATAAAATCTGTAATTCGATATTGCATTTATACTGGTTATTATTTATAAGATCGTCCGTTTTGCCAGTAGGTAAAACTCTACAGAGGTGGTCCTTTAATTGCCCGTCAAAATAGCACCAAAAGACATTAAGCTCGGTTACGCCATCAAATTGCCTGTCGGTTGGATGAAACATCCTTTTCTGACCAATAAACTGGTAGTAGAGTCTTTGCAGCAGCTGCGTATTATTCAGTCTCTGGAGCTGGATTTTGTCTATTTCTACCCGGAACGCAGCTCTGTCGTTCCGGAAAGTCCTACGGATACAACAGACTGTTCTGTAACACAAGAATTAGCAGACGTGCAGCTACGCACCGAAATGCAGCTGGATAAAGAACAACGTATAGAGCAAGCCAAAGCCCACAGACGAGAGTTACAAAAAACTGAAAAAGCTTTTGCTCAGTCTATGGCACAAGTGCGTAATCTGATGACTAAAGTTCAGGGCGCCCACTGAATGCGATAGAAGACGCCACTCAGTTGATCAGTAATTTAGCAGACACCATCCTGAGTGAAGACGCACTAGTGTTGCATCTGATTTCGCAGGCAGGTAAAGAACAAGAATCAATGTACTTTCATGTTCTGAACGTCTCGATTCTGGCGATGATGCTGGCGAAAAACTTAAAATACAGCGCGGACGAAGTGAAATGGGTCGGTTTAGGGGCCATGTTTCATGACGTAGGCAAGCTAAAAATCCCTAGCCAGATTTTGCGTAAAACTACAGCCTTAACCACTCCGGAACAAAACTTTATCAAACTTCATCCAAAGCTAGGTCTGGAACTGCTGGGTTTAACCCAACAATTTCCGACTGAAGCTAAAGCTGTAGTGGAGCAGCATCATGAATATCTGGATGGTAGCGGTTATCCGGCAGGGTTAAAAACGGATCAAATCAATAAGCTCGCTCGCATAGTTGCAGTAGTCAATGAATTCGATAACCTTTGTCATCCAGCCGATCTATCACAAGCCCGCTCGCCTCATCATGCCTTATCAGTGATGTATAAAACCATGAAAGGTAAGCTGGGCGATCTGGAAATGAAGGTGATGATTAAGATGATGGGCATTTATCCACCCGGCACTGTGGTGATGCTGTCGGATAAAAGAGTAGGTATTGTCATGGCAGTCAATTCCGACTCGATGCTCTACCCCGATGTATTGATTTATGACGCAGACGTACCGCGACTTGAAGCCGCTATTGTCACTTTAGAAGCCAACAAGCTTTCAATTGAAAAAGTAATCAAACCCAAAGCCTTACCACCGGAAGTTTTTGCCTATTTAAACCCAAGAGCTCAGGTCAGTTATTTTGTACAACAAAAAAACTGAGTCGGGTCAATGGCTTCAAAGCAATGGCTGAAATATGAGCATTTTCTGCTAACTGAATACTTTATTTCGCTTTATAATGTCGGACCAGTTGTAAAGCTCTCTTTAACTTCTGTATATAAATCAATGCTCAGCTGTCAGGATGTAGTACGCTGAATTTTTTAACTGCTGGTTTGCAGACGACTCAAAGCGTTTAATAAACTGGTTTTATTGCTCGCCGGATAGAACTAAAAATTTATGAACAATCATCCTGAATCAGAATTACTGATCTCTTTTATCTGGTTACTCACTGTTGTTGCAGGTATAGCCTGGGGTTTAATGACCCAACCTTTGCGCATAGCACCCAAGGCTAGTATCAGGTTCTTTTTTGCAAACCTGACGTTAGGCTCAGGGATCTATTTGCTTACTTTGTATACAGCTGAGTCTGAGTTACTCACCTGGTTTGTTGCTGATCTGGCTATTTTATGCAGTTTCATGCTGATTGGCTGGGGTATACAACAGCTGTTCAAACTGCACTCTACTGCAGCACGCGACAGTCTGATCTTTTTGGTTACAGCCCTGTTGATGCTGTTTGCTCATCTGCAGCACCCTCATCCCATCTTTTTAGGTATCCTCTTTTCAGTCACAGCCACAGTATTTTTATACTCTGCCAGTAGAAACAACTTTCAGGCAATCCAAAAAGATTTTGGTTCTTTAGCGGCCTGTCTAATGTCTGCTCCTTTGTATGCGGTCACCCTGATTTTTTTCGTCAGGGCTTTGATATTATCGTGGCCAGAAACTGAAACAGACACCTTTGTAGCCACTTACACAGCACAAGCCGTGCCTTTGTTGTGGTGTTATGTGATCCTTACACTGACCATTAATATTGTGATGATAGGAGGAGCATTAGCTCGCCTGGTCGCCAAAATCCGTCAGTTTGCTGAACGGGATCAACTGACAGGTTTGTGGAATCGCAGAGCTGTGCTAAAAAAGCTGCAGGAAATGCACCTCCTATGGCAAAAACAACAGCAAAGCTACAGTCTGATTTTATTGGATTTAGACCACTTTAAGCAGATTAATGATAGCTTAGGGCATGACGCCGGAGATGCCGCCTTGCGCCGCTGTGCTACGACTTTGTCTGCTGTGGTCAGAACTCAGGATCTGGTCAGTCGTTATGGTGGTGAGGAGTTTCTGCTGCTTTTCCCCGGCGTTACAGCAGTTGAACTACCGCTGATCGCAGAAAAGATCAGAACGACTCTTGCTGGCTGTCAGTTAATTTGGCAAAACAATCCAATAGAGCTAAATGCCAGTTTGGGTTACATCACTGTCTATCCCGGCGCTAAAGCCGAACATTTACTGACATTGGCTGATAAAGCCATGTATCAGGCCAAAGCCGAAGGCCGCAACAAAGCCTGTCCTGCCATGATCAGCTAACAAAACCACTTCACTCTCTTTGTTCGTCCGTCAGTTTCTGCTATAGATGAAAGCTCTTTCAACTAGATGAGATGGCTTGATGGACTACAAAAAATGCTCAGTGTGCGCTGCAGTGGCAGCAACACAGCTCTTGAGCGGCTGTGGCACTACAGATCAGCCATCAATCTCTGTAGATGACTCTTCCCCTGATTGGCAATTGATTTGGCAGGATGAATTCTCAGGCCAGCAATTGGATTTAACCAAATGGAGTTTTGAGGTCAACTGCGCCGGAGGTGGCAACAACGAACGCCAGTGTTACACCAACAGGGCAGAAAACGCTGCTGTAGCGAATGGAGTTCTGACCATCACGGCCATCAAAGAGAACTTTGCAGGCCCGGCGGCTCAGGACGACTCACCTGATTACCACCCAGAACTGACTGTCAGCCGTGAATTTACCTCAGCCCGCCTTCGCACTAAGGGCAAAGGTGACTGGACCTATGGCCGATTTGAAATTAGAGCTAAGCTGCCATCAGGCCAGGGGAGTTGGCCTGCTATTTGGATGTTACCTACAGAGTGGCGTTATGGTGGCTGGGCGTCTTCCGGTGAAATTGACATCATGGAAGCGGTAAATCTGGGTACCATCACAGACGATGTAACCGCAGTGGGTCAAACAGAGCAAAGAGTCCATGGTACTTTGCATTATGGCAGGCAAGCGCCGGGAAATGTTTATTCGGGGACCAGCTACAAAGCCAATGACTTTAAGCCGACAGAGCAGTTCCATCTGTATGCTCTGGAATGGGAAAAAGGTGAAATTCGCTGGTATGTTGATGATGTGCACTATGCCACTCAAACTGAACAGGGCTGGTACAGTCAGTTCCAAACCGCGGATGGTGTCTGGCAACAAGCCAAGGGGGCGGCACCTTTTGATCAGTCTTTTCATTTACTGCTGAATCTGGCAGTGGGTGGTCACTGGCCTGAAAACGTCAATGAAAAAGGAGTAGATGTTGAGCACTGGCCCCGGCAGATGGTGGTGGATTATGTCCGGGTTTACCAATGCTCAGCGCAGACTGCCGATGGCACTGGCTGTGGCACCAAAAGCAGCATGGCAACACAGGTTTCGGGGATTCAACCGCCCGCTTTGCCGGCATTCTGATGCCGGGCGCTCAGCAGCACCTGGCGGATAATACGATCCGCCTGAGCTTTATACAGTGGCCATTGCAAATAGTTACCCTGGGTCAGTACCAGCACCATCTCCAAACTTGGGAATACGGCAATATACTGACCGCCGTCACCCTCTGCTGTGTAATAAGAAATGCCGTCTTGCTGTCGTAACCAGAAGTAATAGCCGTAATCACCAGCAGGACTTGTTGCCTGACGGCTGGTCATTTGCTGCACCCAACCCGGCGGTAATAACTGCTCCCCCTGCCATTGCCCCAACTGCAGATACAAAACTCCCAATTTAAGCATATCGCGGGGTCTGAGCCATAAACGAGCCGAGCCTTCGGGCACACCATCGGGTTGCGTCTCCCAGCGATAAGAACCAAAACCTAACTTATCAAATAACTGCTGTTTAGCCCAAGGCTGCAACGGCTGTTTTAGCTCACGTTGTATCAGCTGTAATACCAGATTGGGTAAAGCACTGTTATAAGCCCAGCTTTGACCTGGTCCGGTATTCGGCTGTTGCAGCAGGTAATCGACAAAATTTTGCTGTTGCCACAGCTTTACTAAATCATCTCCCGCCCATTCATCCCAGACAAAACCTGCCTGCATCGACAATAACTGATGCAGGCTAATACTGGCTTTGATCGGATCAGCTTTGATCACGGCATGCTGAGGTAACAGCTGCGCTAAAGTACTGTCGACACTTAACCCCGCCTGATGCAAAGCTATACCTGTTAAAGTTGCAGTAACAGCTTTAGTGACAGAAGCCACATAATGAGGCTCCTCTGCTTGCCAGATAAAATCCTGCTGTCCCTGCTCTAACCGTATCCCTTGCTCAAAGTTAATCAGGTTGTTATTGCCCTTTTGATAATGCTCAAGGACCAAAGCGCCTGATTTATACAACAGCAGGCTATGCACCTGCTGATAACCCGGCTTGGTTTTGTTTTGAATTTGTAGCAGCAGTTGCTGCAGTATCTGTTCGTTCAATCCTTGTGCTGCAGGCTTTTTCTGAGGTAGGAAAAAATCGGACTCCAGACTTTGCGCTATGACACCCCGGGTCGTCGCCCGCAACAGCTCTTGAGCCTGAGCAGAACTAAAAGCACCGCAGCACAGCAGGCTGCAAAGTAAAACTATAATGATACGGCCAGGCATGCGGTTAAAAATCCAAAGTCCGGCCAAGGCGTTGACTGTGCAGCGCCAGCTCTATCAAACGGATGCCTTGCAAAGCTTCGGTGGCAGAAACCAAGTGGGGTTTACCTTGTTGCAAAGCAGCGACCAGTCGCTGATAAAACTTCTGATAATCACCCGCTAAAGTTGGATAAGGTTTTTGCCCTTGCGCATCAGCCACTACACCGTACAAAGCTGCAGGCTCCTGCCCCCAACCTGCACCATCAGGCTTTTGCCCTGCTCTTAGCGCATCTTCCTGCGGATCCAGACCTGTTTTATGATAAGACCCTAAATCACCCTGCAGAATAAAACGTGTGGTTGGATGCGCAGAAAAAGGACTTGAATGCAGCACTACTTCTTTGTCGGCGTAATGCAATAAAAGATGAAAATAATCCACAGTGTCGCTACCCAGACGTAACGCACGACAACGGGCTGTCAGTGCCTTTGGTGCACCAAATAACGCGATGGTCTGATCAATTAAATGCGGCCCCAAATCATACAAAATCCCGCTTCCCTCCCCCTGCAATTCGCGCCAGCGTGGTCTGGGAACAGGACGGAAACGATCAAAATGTGATTCAAAATAACGGATAGTTCCGAGCTCTCCTGTTTGCAGCAATTGCTGTAAAGTCAGAAAGTCGCCGTCAAACCGTCTGTTATGGTAAACAAACAGCTGGCGTTGTTGCTCGTCCGCCAGTTCAAACAGTTCCTGTCCTTGTACCTCTGTCAGCACAAAGGGCTTTTCCACCAGTGCATGTTTCCCTGCCAGCAAAGCTTGTTTTGCCAAAGGATAATGGCTGTCATTAGGTGAGGTAATTACCACCAGCTCAGCATCGGATAAACGAATAAGCTCATCGCCATTTGAGTAATGCTTTATATCCGGATAATCCAGCCGTAACTGAGACTGACTACTGCTGATTGCGACCAATTCAAGCTCGGGCTGTAAGCTAATAAAAGGCAAATGAAAGGTTTTGGCAGACAAACCATAGCCAATAACGGCTGTTTTGATCATGGCTACTCCTAAATAGCATCACTCATTGAGCTGTCATTGTAATACCACTAAAACAGGTCAATGGGGAAAATATCTGAGAGCTTTGCTCACTGGCACTATTGCTTCCCACCAACCCCCTCGATACAAGACAGCATTCCTGTTCTTAAGAACAAATTTTGGGACTTGATCTATCCAAACCTGAATAGTACTATTTATCGTATAAATAGTACTATTCAGGTTAATGAATGAAAGTTTTGGTTACAGGCGGTATGGGCTATATAGGCAGTCATAGCTGTATCGCTTTATATGAAGCTGGCATTACACCAGTGATTTTTGACAACTTGGTCAACTCCAGTGTCAAAGTTCTGGAGCAACTAAAAAAAATCACCGGGACCAGCATTGAATTTATCGAAGGGGATGTATCGGATGCCGTCGCTCTTGAGCAGGCTTTACGTCAAACCAATGCCAGCGCAGTACTGCATTTTGCTGCACTAAAAGCCGTAGGTGAGTCAACAGAACAGCCACTGCGTTACTATCAGAATAATGTCGCTGCAACTCTCACGCTGTTAGAGGCAATGCAAAAAGTGGGAGTGAATAAAATTATTTTTAGTTCATCTGCTACTGTTTATGGCGATCCGCAGTACCTGCCTTTTGATGAGCAGCATCCTCTTCGTGCCACCAGCCCTTATGGCTGGAGCAAAATTATGGCAGAACAAGTAGTAAACGATCTCTGCTGTGCTGCCAGTGACTTTCTTGCTGTGTCATTACGCTACTTTAATCCGGTCGGTGCTCACCCGTCCGGTCTTCTGGGTGAGAGTCCCCAAGGAACACCCAACAATCTATTACCTTTTATCGCTCAAACCGCGGTGGGTCGCCGGCCTTTTGTTAAGGTGTACGGCTCAGATTACCCCACTCCAGACGGCTCAGGGGTGCGGGATTATCTTCACGTCATGGATTTAGCAAAAGGCCATGTCGCCGCTTTACTTCACCATCAGGCAGATAAGGGCTTTCATACGTATAACCTTGGTACAGGTCAAGGTCATTCAGTGCTTGAGGTCATACGGGCATTCTCTGTTTCTGCCGGAAAGGAAATCCCCTTTACGTTGGCACCGCGCAGAGCTGGTGACGTTGCTTGTTATTACGCTGATGCGACAAAAGCGAATCAATTACTTGGTTGGACTGCTGAGCATAGCTTGCAACAGATGACGGATGACACCTGGCGCTGGCAGTCGAATTATCCTCAAGGGCTGGAGTATAGCGATGAATAAATTTGAGTTTACTCATAGAAGAAAAAATCCACTATCAGGAGAATGGGTACTGGTTTCTCCGCATAGAAATAACAGACCATGGCTTGGGGCTACGGAAGCCGTAGCCACTGAAGAATTACCAAAACACGATCCGTCCTGTCCTTTGTGCCCTGGGAACCAACGAGCAAACTCGGATACAAATCCGCACTATTCTTATACCCATGTGTTTGTAAATGATTTTGGCGCATTAAACTCTATATCACCTCAGGCCGAATCAAGTACGGATCCACTATTTACATACGATGCAGCAGAGGGCGAATGCCGTGTTATTTGTTTCTCGCCCGATCATAATAAAACGCTGCCAGAGATGTCGTTAACAGAATTATCCGAAGTGATAACCGCCTGGCAGCAGCATTACCGGGAATTAAGTCTTCGCTACAACTGTGTGCAGGTCTTTGAAAATAAAGGGGCTATTATGGGCTGTTCGCAGCCGCACCCACATGGACAGATCTGGGCACACCCGCATTTATCTACAGAAATTGAGCGCGAAGACGCCCAACAATCCAGTTATTTTCAGCTTCATGGCCGAGCCTTGCTTGCGGACTATGCAGAAAAAGAAATCGCTGATGGCAGCAGGGTGGTTTTTGAAAACAAGCATTGGCTTGTCGTAGTACCTTTTTGGGCGGCCTGGCCATTTGAAACTTTAGTATTGCCTAAGGACGAGTTGCAAAGACTGGATGCGTTGAATGACGCACAAAATAGTGCGCTTGCAGAAACCTTAAAAGTGCTTACCACCAAGTACGACAACCTATTTCGCTGTAGCTTCCCTTATTCTATGGGTTGGCATAATGCGCCAGCAAATCTGGACTCTTCTGCATCATACTGGCGCTTACACGCCCATTTTTATCCGCCTTTATTGCGCTCAGCTACAGTAAAAAAGCATATGGTTGGTTATGAAATGTTAGCCGAAAGCCAGCGCGATCTTACTCCAGAAACTGCAGCGTCTATTTTGCGTTCAGCCTCCACTATTCATTACAAGCAAGGAAATTCTGATGACGTATGAAACTTTGCAGCAACAGTTTCAGATGCTGTATCAACACAAAGCACGAGGAGTAGCCAGTGCACCTGGCAGAGTCAACCTGATAGGAGAGTTTACGGATTACAATCAGGGATTTGTCTTTCCTTGCTCATTAGGCTTTCGCACCTTAGTGCTATTTCGACGACGGACTGATCAACAACTTGTGGTGCACTCGGTGAATTACCCTGGAGAGCATGATTCTTTCGCTCTGGATCAAGCAATTTCAGCCGGTCCCTCGCAATGGGGTAACTACATTCGGGCCATGGCTTATGTACTTAAGAAAGCCGGACACAGCCTGGCTGGAGCCGATATCCTGATAAGCAGTGATGTGCCACAAGGGGCCGGACTCTCCTCTTCTGCAGCACTGGAAGTTGCTGTAGCTGGCGCCTTTAACCATATCAGCGCACTGGGCCTTAGCTTGCAGCAAATCGCTTTATTTGGTCAGCAAGCCGAGAATGAATTTATGGACTGCCAGTGTGGCATTATGGACCAGTTGATTTCGGCGAAGGGACAGCAAGGCCATGCCCTGCTGATTGACTGTAGCGATCTGCAAACTACTGCGGTCCCGCTGCCGGAAGACATAAAGCTGGTGATTATCAACTCAAATTATCCGCGCAAACTGGTGGATAGTGAATATAATCAGCGACGCCTGGATTGCGAGCAAGCCGCACAAAAAATGGGCGTACGCACTCTTCGCCATGCCACTCTTGAGCTGCTCAACGATACAGCACCTAAGCTAAGCGATACCGAGTTTCGACGGGCACGTCATGTGATTACTGAAAATAGCAGAGTACTGGCGACACAAAAGGCCTTGATTGCTAATGACATGCTCACTCTGAGCGAGCTGATGCGAGCCTCTCACTTGTCTCTGCAAAATGATTTTGAAGTCACAGTACCTCCGGTGGATGGCCTGGTAGAGATTTGCCATCAACTGTTTAAAGATCAAATTGCAGTGCGAATGACAGGGGGTGGGTTTGGTGGCGCCATCTTATGCCTGTGCCGTGAAGAGCATATTGAGCCTTTACGGCAGGCCGTCCTGGCGCAATACACTAAAAAATTTGGTCTGACTGCAGATTTTTATCTTTGTCATGCTGGCAGTGGCTTACAGATTGAGTTGTTCAATCAACAGAATAACTGCTGACGATCGGCATCAGTTCTTTCCTTACAAAACAATAACAAGCACTACAATGGGGGATTTAGCTATGGCAACACACACTAGTACAACAGATAAACGAATAAGAAATCGACCTTACTTGTCCGCTCTAAAACAACAGAAGCTTGCTCTGGGCTGGCTACTGTTTGCATTGCCTCTTAGTATTTATGCGAACACTGAAGTGGCTGCAACCAGAGCAGTTGATGCACCTGAGCAACTTTATCCGCCACTCACAACAGACGTATTGCCAGAACTTGCAAGCACAGGTTCTTATGCGGTTGGGGTCAAAACTGTAACCATAGTTGACCCTGCCCGCTTTGACCCTGCCTCTCAAACTATGAAAGCACGACCTTTAACACTGGAAATCTGGTACCCAGCTGCCGAAGATACAACACAGCAGAAAACGTCTTACCTAAATCAAAGCCGCAGTGGCGCACGCTTTGAATTACAAGCTTCAGCTATGCGTGACGTTCCGGTCCGCAAAGGAGATAAAAAATACCCATTGGTGGTGCTCTCACATGGCTATACCGGCTATCGTACCATCATGTTTTATCTTGGCGAGCATCTGGCATCTCACGGTTATATAGTGGCGGCTATTGATCACACTGACTCCACTAACGCGGAAATTGACATGAAAACGGCTCCCTTTGCAGGTTTTCTCAGTACCTTGTTAAATCGCTCACGTGATCAACAGTTTGTATTAGAGCAGCTCAGGCACACTCCTGAGCTGACAGAATCTCAACTCGATGGCGCTAAAGCTGCTGTGATTGGCTATTCAATGGGCGGATTTGGTGCGTTAAACACCATTGGGGCCTGTTACGATTTTAATGCTCAAACCACAGCCGCTTTTACCGGATTAAAAGAACCATCACAAATTAGCGCCTTGCAAAAATTATTAAATAGCTGTGCTGGTGGCCACTATGAAAAAACACAGCCTGACTCGTCATGGCAAGCCGCTATTGCATTAGCGCCATGGGGCGGACAACATCAATTATTCTCGAGCACCTCACTCGCAGCGCTAAAAGTACCAGTCCTTTATGTGGCCGGAGATTTAGATGATATTTCAGGCTACGACGGCATAACGTCTCTTTACCAGAAAACAGGCAGTTCAAATAAGTACCTACTGACCTATCACAATGCCAGACACAATATAGCCCCACATCCGGCTCCCGCTAAAGCATCAGCCAACGAACTTGATATTGGCCACTATTACGAACCGGCCTGGTCAACAAGGACGCTGAACGAAATCAATAAACATTTTGCTTTGGCAATGTTTGATTGCCATCTTAAAAAGATCCAGGCACGTTGCGCCTACCTGGATTTACCAGCAAGCCCCGATCAGAGACCTGTTGATGGTAAAACTCCAGACACATGGCGAGGTTTTGATCCGCGTTATGCAACTGGAATGTCGTGGCAGCAAAAGACAGCAAAACCCTAATAACGACAGGGACTAGCCAAACGCCTTAGGTTCAAAGCAGCACCCACTACAGCTTTTACCTGTAGTGGGTTGGCAGTATGCTTTACTTACCCTGAGCTTCGCTCCTGAGGCCATCAGCTGTAATTACTACTTCGACCATTTTTATAAAATTCAGTTGCCAAAGCGGTACTTTCCCGTCAATCTAGCCATATTATAAGATATATATGAATTAACAAATGAAGAAGTCTTATCTGCTTGCCATTGATCAAGGCACAACAAGCTCCAGAGCGATCGCATTTACAACTGAAGGTAAAACCGCAGCTTGTGCTTCAGAAGAATTTACCCAGCACTACCCGGAAAATGGTTGGGTTGAACATAACCCAGACGATTTATGGAATTCTGTCCTCCGGACTTGCCGCAAAGTGATGGCAGATCTGAATATAACGGCTGATGATATCATCGCCATAGGCATTACTAATCAGCGCGAAACTACACTGGTCTGGGATAAAAAAACTGGTAAACCAGTCTACAACGCCATAGTCTGGCAAGATCGCCGCACTACAGCCTATTGTGAATCGATCTACAGTAGCGAAACAGAGGCATTAATCAACGCAAAAACAGGCCTGCTACTTGATCCCTATTTTTCAGCCAGCAAAATTCGCTGGATCCTGGACCACGTGCCTGATGCAAAACAGCGCGCAGCCGCAGGTGAACTGGCTTTTGGTACTGTGGATAGTTTTTTACTTTGGCAACTCACCAATGGCAAAGTACACCGCACAGATGCCACTAACGCATCACGTACTATGTTATTTGATATTCATCACCAGCAATGGGATGACGAATTACTGACACTGTTTGATATCCCAAAGTCTATGCTGCCGGAAGTCTTAGATTCTTCAGCTGATTTCGGTGTCACAGCCGCAGAATGGCTTGGTGGTGAAATTCCTGTTTATGGCATGGCTGGGGATCAACAAGCGGCCTTATTTGGTCACGCCTGTTTTGACCAGGGCATGGCCAAGAGTACTTATGGCACAGGCTGCTTTTTGATGCTAAATACCGGCGATACCGCGCTGAAATCCACGAATCGCCTGCTAACAACGGTTGCTTATCGCTTAAATGGCAAAGTCACTTATGCTATTGAAGGCAGTATTTTTATGGCTGGAGCGACCATGCAATGGATTGTTGAGGGTTTAAAACTACTTCGCCACGCAGGTGAAAGTGAAGCAATAGTAAAAGACGTTCCCCTGGACCATGGAGTCTTTTTAGTTCCATCTTTCACAGGTCTTGGTGCTCCCTATTGGGACCCGAATGCCAGAGGCGCAATTCTGGGATTAACCCGTGATTCAGGCATTAGCACCATAGTGGCAGCCGCACTGCAATCAGTAGGCTATCAAACTAAAGATTTGCAAAAAGCGATGGAACGGGATGGCTTAAGACCTAAAGTACTGCGTGTTGATGGCGGGATGGTGAAAAACAACTGGGTCCTCAGCTTTTTAGCAGATATTTTAGGCGCTATAGTCGAAAGACCACAAGTGATTGAAACAACAGCTCTTGGCGCCGTGTATTTAGCCGGTCTCCATGCCGGAGTCTTTCATTCAACCGCACAGCTCGCGACTCTGTGGCATTGCGAACGCCGCTTTGAACCCAGTCTTTGTGCTGAGCAACGCAACCACTTATATGCGAAGTGGCAGCATGCTGTCGCTCAGGTCCGACTTTAGCAAATCGCCTTGGTTAGCTCACTCAGTCCGCATAAAACCGAATGAGTCAGAGCTAACCTTTTCTAAGGTTTCGATGCATCTGCACCAGTTCTGTTTATCCATTGATCTTCTTCACCCACTTCAACTTCCAACCTAACAGCGTTTTTTTTATCTATTTGACTAAAAGGCGCTTGTCAGTCTATTGCTACCGCCATATCATGATATATATATTATTTGTATGATTTATTTTCACGGAATAAAAAATGGATGAACTAGCGAATTGTCATGATGTCCTGATTATTGGTGGAGGCGTTAACGGTACAGGTATTGCCGCGGATTGTGCAGGTCGTGGATTGAAGGTACTGTTGTGTGAGCAAAACGACTTAGCATCAGCGACCTCCTCTAACAGTAGCAAATTGATCCATGGCGGATTACGTTATTTAGAGCACTATGAATTCCGCTTAGTCAAAGAAGCATTAGCTGAACGAGAAGTGCTGCTAAAAAATGCGCCACATATCATGTGGCCTATGATATTTCGCCTCCCGCACCAGCCTCATCTGCGTCCGGCCTGGCTCATTCGTCTAGGTTTATTTCTCTATGATCATCTCGCTAAAAGAGTGACTTTGCCTGCGTCCAGGAGCATCCACTTTGGCACAGACAGCCCACTGCAAAAGCACATCAGCAAAGGTTTTGAATACTCTGATGGCTGGGTGGATGATTCGAGGCTTGTAGTGACGAATGCTCTGGCAGCCCGACAGCACGGAGCAACAATTTGCACCCGAACCAGGTGTATTGCTGCTCAAAGAAAAAGCGATCATTGGTTAGTGACTCTACAGCAACGGCAGCAAGCGCCTTATCAGGTCAAAACAAAAGCTATTGTCAACGCTGGAGGCCCTTGGGTCGCCAGACTATTTGATCAGGCGTTGGAAGAGAAATCGCCGCAGAATGTGCGTCTTGTAAAAGGAAGCCATATTGTTGTCCCTAAGCTGCATGACCAACCACAGGCATACATGCTACAAAATAAAGATCAACGTATTATCTTTGTGATCCCATTTGAAGATAATTTCACATTGATTGGTACCACGGATGTGGAGTATCAGGGCGAGCCTTCAAAAGTCAGCATAAGTCAGGAAGAAGTGCATTACTTGCTGCAGATCTGCAATAGTTACTTTAACAAACAACTGACTACAGCAGATATAGTAGGATCATTTTCCGGTGTAAGGCCTTTATTGGATGACGAATCCGATAGCGCTCAAACAGTTACCCGCGATTACAAACTAGAATTAAGTACTGATGAAGGTAAACTTCCCTTACTTTCTGTTTTTGGCGGAAAAATAACGACATACCGTAAACTTGCCGAAGCCGCGACTGATCAGTTAGTACAGTTTTTTACTGGAGCAAGACCAGCCTGGACCGCAAAAAAAGCTTTACCTGGCGGTGATTTTGACTCTAAAGAATCACTCATTAACACTCTGTTACAACAGTATCCCTATCTGCAAACTAGCATTATACGGCGCTATGTCCGCAGTTATGGCAGCCGCAGCTTTTTGTTGTTAAAAGAAGTGATGTCAGCAAAAGATCTGGGACAACATTTTGGTCATGGACTGTTTGAAGCCGAAGTCATTTATTTACTCAAAGAAGAATGGGCTGAAAATGCTGAAGATATCTTATGGCGCCGCAGCAAGCTGGGCTTGTACTTTACCGCAGAACAAACCGCCGAATTAGAATGCTTTATTCAGGAACGTCATCAGCCCATGCAGTCATTTCAGAACTGCAGTGCGATGTAGAAGCCAGGTTTTGCAAACCAGCCAAACGCCAGCGAATAGCATGACAAAAACGGCACCTGTGATGCCGGATCTGGATTGATGACGAGTTTCGTATTAAGTTCGGCCACCGTCCACACTGATGGTTTGGCCTGTAATTAAGGCACTTTGATCAGACGCCAGAAACAAGGCTAAATTGGCAATGTCTCGTGGCGTAATTAAACGTTTGATGGCAGAAGACTCCAACCATTTTTGCTGTTCTTCAGAGGTAAACCAGGTCGCAAGCTGACGCTCAGTAGCGACCCAGCCAGGTAAAATTGCATTCACACGAATACCGGCGTTGCCATAATCTTTCGCCAGCGCTTTGGTCATGCCAATAATGCCTGCCTTTGCAGTCACATAACCTGCCATCTGTTGCTGACCTACGAGTGCATTGATGGAACTGAAATTAATAATACAGCCATGCTGCTGTACTTTCATTAACTCAAAAGCGCTTTGTGAAGCAAAAAACGCCGGATCCAAATTCACTTGCATACATTGTTGCCAGTCCATCGATGTTACTTCTGCAGTAGGTTGGCGTTTATCGTTGGCAACATTATTTACCAGCACATCAAAAGCACCCAGATCTTTTGCGGCATCCTGAATGGCCTTTTGAAGCAAAGACGGTTGACGCACATCCACCTGTCGAAACCAAAGCTGACTGGAGGAAAGCTCTTGCTGTAAGGTTTCAGCTGCATCTAGATCAACGTCAATAAAAGCAACTTGAGCCTGTTGCGCAGCAAAAGCACGAACCATAGCAGCCCCGATTCCGCTTGCTCCGCCGGTAATGAACACCACTTTTTGGCTTAGACTTGGATACACTGTAGCTTCCTGCAACCTGATGAACTCCGATATTGTTTGATTTGATACTATTGTTTTCTTAAACGTTTTAAGGAGATTGGCGGTTGAGTCGTGAAAATAAAGCTATACGGGGTCGATAGTCAAGTTATAACCAAAGAAACCTGCTCAGGACAAAAAACTTATATCGCAACTGTATGTATTTTAATATGATATATTACATTAATAAAATTTAAGAAGTGGTTGGCTGATGAAGAGTTCTCAAACGCATAATCTGACACATAAACTTACCTATGATTTAGGTTTAGCCATAGTTCAGGGGGTTTATCCTGTTGGAACCGGTCTTCCTTCAGAAGCCGACCTCTGCATTAAATATGATGTCAGTCGAAGTTCCACGAGGGAAGCGGTCAAAATGCTTTCAGCCAAGGGCCTTATCTCGTCTAGGCCAAAACAAGGGATCCGGGTTTTACCTGAAAGCAGTTGGAATATGTTTGATACTGACGTATTAAAATGGATTTTAAGCAGCAAACCTTCACTTTCATTACTGAAAGAATTTACTCAGGTACGGATTGCGATGGAACCTCAGGTTGCGGCATTGGCCGCAGTCACTGCCACATATCAGCAGTTGGCTGATATCGAAAAAGCGCTGGCGCGGATGGTTGACGCAGACAAAGGTCTGGACGATCCGCTAGAAGCAGATATAGCCTTTCATACCGCTATGCTG
Organism: Rheinheimera sp. KL1; assembly: GCF_001275035.1. Classification (NCBI taxonomy): domain Bacteria; kingdom Pseudomonadati; phylum Pseudomonadota; class Gammaproteobacteria; order Chromatiales; family Chromatiaceae; genus Rheinheimera; species Rheinheimera sp. KL1. The sequence goes on along the minus strand of NZ_LAMX01000025.1, from coordinate 56,781 downwards.
GTCGCAAGCAATAACAGATTTTTCTTACAACTCTCTGAGTTTATTAGTACGGCGTTGCATGTCAGTATTCGTTACACTAACAGGATTAAGGGTGTGCCGGGCGCCGATGTGCAAAAGCATGCAGAAATCCTGGAAACTATAAAGTCCCGCAACCCGGACAAAGCAAAAAAAGCGGTCGAAGCCATTCTGGACGAAGTGTTGGAACTGATTGAATCTAAACTCTAGTCTGTACTACCGCAAAAAAGACGAGCTCTGACCTTCAGCAGAGCTCGTCACTACCACTCTCTTTATACTGCTACTAATTCAAACACCAATGAGCTTTGCGGATGAACTATTGGCAGTTGCATACCAAAACTCATTAACGCTTCTGCACTGAGTATTTCACCCTGAATAAGCCTTAGTATCGACGGAGAATACTCCTTCAACTGAGTTGGCCAGATTAAACTGATCCGGTACTGACGTTTTGCATCCAGACCAGTAAATCGATAACGGGCCGGCAATGTACGTGCAGTTTCCCGAACTACGTTATAAGTGAACAAAGCTTTGGTTTTGTCTGTATTCACCAAGCCAAAATTTATGCAGTCACCATCGCTGTCAAGCCGGTATAAATCGCTTTGGTGAATAAACTCCCTATGCTGTTTATGCAGTTGAATCGCGGCCTTAAGTGCCACTTTTTCCTCAGGCGTCAGCTCTCTGGGGTCCATCTCAATCCCCATATGGCCAAACATAGCGACAGCTGCGCGCATTTCTAAAGTCACACGACGGCCGGTAATATGGCAATCACGCGGCCCTACATGAGCACCCATCACATTGGATGGGAAGAAAAATGAGCAGCCCCGCTGGATCTGCAATCTGTCCAATGCATCGTTAGAGTCTGAGGTCCATACTCTGTCGGTATGTGCAAGTACGCCATAATCAATACGTGCCCCACCAGAAGAGCAGCTTTCAATTTCTAAACCAGGGTGCGCGGCTTTAATGCGGTCAATCAGCGCATATAAGGCTTTTGTCTGTTGATGCACTGCAGGCTTGCCCAGTGCATTGCCCGGATGATTCAGATCACGATTTATATCCCATTTGATATAACGGATCAGTGGGTAGTGACTTAAGATGGCGTCGATGGAAGTAAACAAATAGTCAGTCACTTCGGCACGGCTTAAATCCAGCACTAGTTGGTTACGGAATCTAAGTTGCGGGTTACCGCTGGTCTGTAATACCCAATCCGGGTGTGCACGATATAAATCACTATCCGGATTCACCATCTCCGGCTCAAACCAAATACCAAACTCCATGCCAAGCGAGTTCACATGATTAATCAGCGGTGATAGCCCTTGCGGGTAAACACTAGCATCCACAGTCCAGTCGCCTAAACCTGCAAAATCACCACGCCGGCCTTTAAACCATCCATCGTCTAACACAAAACGTTCTACCCCAAGAGCTGCAACCTCATCAGCGAGAGTTTTTAGTGTCTCAACATCATGCTGAAAGTAGATCCCCTCCCAGGTATTGTAATGCACTGGTCGTGGCTTGCTGCGCTGCGCTTTGCTCAACAGGCGGTGACGCACAAACGCATGGAAGTTGCGCGATAAGGCACTAAACCCCTGATCAGACCATGAGGCATACAACACAGGGCTTTGATAACTTTCGCCTTGCTGTAAAATCATTTCTCCGGGTAACAGCAGCTCTCCCATCTGAAGGTAGCTGCGCCCCTCAGCAAGCAGCTCTACTCGAGTGCGGTGATTACCAGACCAGGCTAAGTGAAAACCAAAACACTCCCCTTGCTGTTCAGAGGTATTTTTGCCATGGACTAAAACGCCCGGAAAGTTATCGTGTGAGGTTTTTCCTTTGCGATTTTCCCGCAAAAAACTCCCCAAAAACAAATCGATAGTGCGACGTTGAAATTCATTAGACCAACGGCCTTCAAAGCTGGTCAGTTGCGTTAAGTGATCAGGCAACATAAAGGTCGGAGCAGCACACCAATGCATCTGTACAGGTTCTGCAGCAAGGTTACGGACTGCAGTTGATGCCTTTACAACGTCGTATTGTTCATCTAAGGACAGCAGATGTGTTAGTTCAATATTCCTGAGTAAATCGACGCTGACTAACTCAACCTCATGCAACGATAACTGCCGCACTTCGGTCAGTTGTGGCCCAACTGACCAGGCCTGCTGCTCATTACTTAATTCAAGGCCAGGCGCTCCGGTAAATCCCTCTGCATTTAGGGGTGTCAATGAAATAGGAGCTTCAATCACAACAGAACACTTCGCTTCTTGCCTTGTGCTCAGCAGAGTCAGCATCTGTGCCGTCGTGGCTTCAGTTAACTTTTTGCCAAAATACAACAAAGCAGGCGTACGGTTTCGGCAGTCCAATAACAAGCTCAGCGACTGACTTTCCAGCCGGATATACGAGGGAATAGCACTCATAGGTAAATTCCTTTGGCAAAGCGAACAATCAAGCTGATGCAAATGTACAGAGCATTAGACAGTCAGCATAAATAATAATATTATATATCATACAATTAATAATATCCTGTATTCAAGTTGCTGATGAAGACAGGTAGCTATGAAACAGCATCGTGATTTCATTCAGTTTTTTCGCAAAGGTCATAGGGAGTTTTTTATGTTAGGTGTGTGTTATTATCCGGAACACTGGCCGGAATCACTCTGGGCTGAAGATGCCAGAGAAATGGTTGAACTTGGCCTTCGTTATGTGCGGATCGGTGAGTTTGCCTGGTCCAGATTAGAATCTGCACCAGGAGTGTTCCATTTTGAATGGCTTGATCGCGCTATCGATACTCTGGCGCAAGCTGGGTTAAGCGTCATCATGTGTACACCTACAGCAACCCCACCTAAATGGTTAATTGATCTTTATCCTGATATTTTGCCTGTTGACATTAAAACAGGCACAGTTCGCGGTTTCGGCTCTCGTCGCCACTATGATTTTTCCAGTGAAAACTACCGTCGCGAAGCCATGCGGATATCACAAGTAGTGGCAAAGCGTTATGGTACTCATCCTGCCATTTGTGGCTGGCAGACAGACAACGAAATTGCATGCCATGACACAGCCCATAGCGGTAGCCAGAATGCGAAAATTGCGTTTCAGCGCTGGTGTAAGCAGTTTTACGGCACCATAGATAAATTAAACCAGGCCTGGGGTAATGTATTCTGGTCGATGGAATATCAGACTTTTGAGCAAATTGAATTGCCTATTCTGGCAGTGACTGAAACCAGTCCCTCTCATCAACTGGCCTACCGACGTTTTAGCTCAGATCAGGTGGTCAAATTCCATGACGAAATGGTTGATGTAATACGGGCTCATGCTCCTGGACAATTTGTCACCCACAACTTTATTCCTATGCACGATACCCAAACCGACAATTTTGCATTAGCAAAAAAACTCGACTTTGTCAGTTACGATAACTATCCATTAGGACGAACCGATCTATTTTTTGGCGATGCGCCAGTCGCACAGTTTAAAAAATATATGCGCACTGGCCACCCGGATTTTTCCAGTTATGCCTTTGACCAAAGCCGCGGAATTAGCAATAGTAGTTTTTGGGTAATGGAGCAACAACCAGGACCAGTAAACTGGGCACGGCATAACCCAAGACCAGAGAAAGGAATGGTGCGTCTCTGGTCATGGCAGGCTTTTGCTCATGGTGCAGAAGCAGTCTGCTACTTCCGCTGGCGCCAGGTTCCATTTGCACAGGAACAAATGCATGCAGGGATCAAAAGAAATGATAATTCCAGAGCAGCAGCCTATGCCGAAATTGCACAGGTGCGTGATGAATTAAAACTCATTACAGATCTGGCAGAGCAGCCCGTTCAGGCCAAAGTGGCCATCGTAATGACCACTGAAAATCAATGGGTGACTGAAATTGAGCGCCAGGGTGACAGCTTCAATCAGCATAAAGTAGAATTCGGCTGGTACAGTGCTTTACGTCAATTGGGTCTGGCGGTAGATTTTATTTCTCCGGAACATGATCTCAGCCCGTACCAGTTAATTATTGCACCTTGTATGCCTATTGTGAGCCAGAGCTTTGTCGATCGCTGTAAAGCCTCTTCAGCTCTGCTGGTATTTGGCCCACGTAGTGGCGCTAAAACCTTAGAATTAACCTTAGTGCCGAACCTCGGACCAGGCTTGTTGCAACAATTGATTGGAGTGAAGGTATTAAGTACTGAAACTATCCGGCCAGATTGTTATGAAGAGTTAGAGCTGGCAACAAAGTCAGGCAACAGCTATCAGAGCACTCAATGGCGGGAAGAACTGGAGCTCAGTGCGAACACTCGTGTTATAGCAAGCTACCATGATAAAACGCCGGCTGTGGCCCGTGACGGTCGCACTCTGTACGTTGCAACGTTAAGCTGTAATAGCTTTTTAGTGGATTTGTTTGCAGATTTGGCGAATGAACTTCAGTTGCCAATATTGCGGCTTGATGAAAGCCTGCGATCAGTCCAGCGTGGTAACTTACATTTTATCTTTAACTACAGTGCCAAAGTCCAACAGGTTGTAGCGCCTCAACATGCTGATTTTCTGATCGGCAGTTCGACTATTCAGCCTTATGACCTGGCTGTACTGCGCCTTCGCTAACACCCATCGGGGCGTTTCGCGGCGCCCCGCTTTCTGCTACACAGTAGCCATAAAAAAGCCAGTGGCCGGATCAACTCCGGCGACTGGCTGCCTAATTAGTACCACTTAAGAACCGATTTTTTCTACCACAGGTTCCAATTTGCCAGACCAACGGGTCTGTTGACCAAAGACAACTTTATTCAGTATCAAGGCAAAGGCAACGCAGCTGAATAAGGTAATGGGCATCAGGTGAATGTAATGCCAGCTGGAGTAAAATGGCGAGAAACTAAAAGTTAAAGAACCATAAAGTAATACACCAAAAATAACAGCAGCAATTGCAGCGCGCGCATCCACATTGGTAAACAGGAGACCGACCACAAAAATGGACAGGATCGGCATACTGAGCAAGCCATTAAGTTGCTGCAGTAAGTTAATAATGCTATCGGCATGCTGATAAACAGGCACCAGCACTAAGGTCAGTACTGTTAAGCCAAGTGTGACATAACCACTTAATTTAAATACATTCGGCTTTTTCTCAAAATAGGCTTCGTGAATATCGCAGACATACAATGCAGTCGCTGAATTAAGTAAACTGTTGTACGTTGATAAAACCGCAGCGGCCATAGCAGCCGCAAACACGCCACTGAGCCATCCTGGCATCAAATCTCCGACTATACGGCCATAGGCTGTATCACCAATGTCACCGTAAAGTTTATAGGAGACAATACCGGGCACCACCACTATAGCTGGTACCACAATAATCCGGATCAGAGCAGCTGCAAAGACGCCTTTTTGCGCTTCCTTGACATTGGGTGCAGCCATAGCGCGTTGGGTGATGGTTTGATTTGTGCCCCAATAATACATCTGAATGAAAATCATACCCGTGAGCAGAGTTTGCCAGGGTAATGGAGAATTCTCGTCCCCTATCAAGGTCAATCGTTCAGCAGGAATACCAGAAAAATCAAAATCAATAGCGACTAAAGCCATAATGACGACTAACACCGCCATACCTAAGACTAAGACACCATTGTAAGTATCAGACACAGCCACAGCTCTCAAACCACCAAAAAAGGCGTAAAAAGCCCCCACCAGTGCAAATAGTGTCGCTAAATAGATTAGTGGAATATCGACTTTAAACATGGTTTGCATTAACAGCGCACCGGAGTAAATAACAGCCGGCATATAAATAAAGGCATTCCCCAGAAAAAACAAACCTCCAATCACAGCTCTGATATGTTTATTGTGGTAGCGCTTTTCCAGCAATTCAGTGGTCGTCGTGCATTGGTATTTGTAGTAAACAGGAATGAATACTTTTGCCAGGATAATAAGCCCAATAACAGCGGCAAGCTCCCACCATACTAACAACATCATTTGGTTGCCGTTCATTCCGACTAACTGGTCGGTACTTAAGTTCGTCAGCGTGATAGAGCCTGCAACAAAGATCCAACTCAAGCCACCACCGGCAAGGAAATATTCTTTATTCTGACTATTGTGGTCACGACGTTGCCCACGACATTTCAGATAAGTTAAGGCACCAATCAAAGCACTGACAAGGACAAACACTGTCAGCTGAATCATATTATCAGACATTCTGTACTCACATTTTTGTTATTGTTTCACGAGAAAATAGCGCGTCAATGTTGAGAGCGATTTAATTCCAGCCGCACACTTTTCAATAATCCTAACTGCTGATCCTGAGAATCTGTCCCTGAATAACGCTGATTATGCAACTGAATCAGCTTGTTTAATTGGGTAATAGAAAGCAGCATCGCATGCAAGATCAACAAATAGCCTTGCTGCTGTAGTTGGTACACTTGTTCAGCGGTCAATGTTTGTAATTTGTCTTCATCAACAGTGGCTAACCCTTTGATGATTTGACTGCGGCCATCTTGTTGTAGCAGGTGCAAATCAAGTTCTTTAATTAATCCGAGCTCTGTGATGGTTTTGATAAACTGATAACTCAGATATTCGTGTTGAAGACCGGTTTCCAGCATAGTGACTTGCTGACGCAGAAATACCGAGGCTTGGCCATCCACAGTGTAAAGAGCATGAGCATTTGCTTCTGTTGCAGGGCAAATAACATCTTTATCCATGGTAATGGCCAATTTAGTGGGCTTAGCCTGTGATAAGGACAATGGGTAGGTTTGCATAGACACAGGCTGATAACTGGCCAGCCATTGCTCTTTCTGAACGAATAAATTTTGCCCTGGTGTAAAACTGCATAACGCAGATATTAACCATTGCCCACTCGTTTGATGACGGCTAAAAAAGACCGGAAGGTCACCAATCAGTTTACTAATTTCTGTCACTTGTATATTTAACATATGCAAACGCACGGCGAAGCGCAGTGGCGCGTTTTTAATCACTGCAGTCTGCGCATGAGTCTGGGCCGTTAATTCAACAAACATTGACATGATTTTATCCTCTGTTACTGCTAAGCCAGCCTGTAATATAATCACGGTGCGACGGCAGCGTTTGTAACAACTGCGCGGTAAGCTGCTGATTTCTTCTAATAATTTGCTCGGCTTGGGATTGTTGTTGGTACAAATAAGACTGACGGCTAAAATCAGGCTTGAAGCCCATTCCGTAGAGCACGTACTGGTAACTTGCAGCAGGGAACAACTCTAAGGCGCCATGAAAATCTTGTATTTGCGGACCGCGGTGTTGCCAAATCTTCAAATCATCTTGCAAGGACTGCGGAATAGATTCAGGCTTTAAGTGATCCTGCCAATAGGGTTCTGGTCTTTTTGTTAATAGATAATGTAACTTTAAAAAATCCAGGATCCGCTGCCATCTATACAACATCTGTTGGTTAAACCTAGTGGCAACCAATGGCATGGTAGCAAGATCCGCAGGCAAATTATCAGCAACAAAACGAGCAGAAATCTCAACCAGCATAATAGCCGTTGCTTCGAGAGGTTCGACAAACCCTGCGGACATCCCAATAGCAACACAGTTATGTTGCCAAAACTTGCTTCTGTGACCTGTCTGATAACTAATTTTACGCGCGCTAATACCTTGAGCCGCAGGGCCAATATAGCGGCGTAAATTAAATTCAGCTTCATCGTCACTCAAATACTTGCCTGCATACACATGACCAACTCCACGACGATGCGTCAGACCTATATCCCAAATCCAACCGGCATTTTGTGCTGTTGCTATCGTATGGCAAGGTATGGCTGCATCTGGCGTGTCGTATGGGACTTGCATCGCCAAGGCACTGTCATTAAATAACAAATGTTCGACAGGTTCAAAAGGCACACCCAGAGCTTTACCAAGTAACAAGGAGGAGAAACCGGTGCAATCAATAAATAAATCTGCTTCAAGTGGAGCGGTACCATCCGTCAGATACAAAGCCTGAATTTGTCCATCCTGACTCAACTGACAGCGCTCCACAGTACCAATACGGTGCTGCACTCCCAGATTATTTTTACAATGTTCTTTGAGTAAATCAGCGAAAGCCCCGGCATCCAGATGGTAGGCATAGTTGCATTGGCCTTGATATTCACCTTCAGCAAAACCTCTTGGAGCAAGCCCTGCTTCGCAGATTTGATGCTGAAAATTGCTCTCTACAGCAAACTGGCTAATATCCTGAACATAAGGGGCTAAATCAATACGGCCATAGCCCATGGGAACTGTAAAAGGGTGATAATAAAAATCCTCATTACCGTGCACCCAATTAACAAATCGACCTCCTTGTTTGAACACCGCATGACATCGTTGAAATAAATCGGCTTCTTTTATGCCAATTTGTTGCAGGGTATTTTTCATTGTCGGCCACGTGCCCTCACCTACCCCAATAGTTGGGATATCGGAAGATTCAACCAACACGACCTGCAAGCCATCTTGAGTATTACTACGATGCTGAGCTGCAATAATGGCAGCGCTCAACCAACCAGCGGTTCCACCACCAACAATAACTAATTTTTTGACTGCTTTTGACATCAGATTTGGGCTCTTATTCTCACTACTGACAACCTAACATGCCAAATCAGAGCGCGAAAGCTTTCTGATTTGGCAATTTTAGCTTTAGATTTCAGCAGGAGACGCAGCGTAACTGCGCTCTTGCTGTTGTATCAGAATGAACCGCGAATGCCCACAGAGTAGCGTGAACCATTGTCTTCCACAGAGTAAATCTGGTTCTGGAAGCGTCCGGTTTGCACCAGCTCTTCTTCCGTAATATTGATCCCCTCAATAAAGATGGTCAAATAGTCGTTGTAATCATAACTGGCGCTAATATCCCACTGACCAAAGGTTTTGGTATTAATAGGTTCGCCATTAAAACCATTGTCCAGCGCGCGCAGGAAACCTTCCCTGTTATTAAACGCGATACGTGCCTGCCACACATCCTGCTCATAAAACAGTACCAGGTTTTGCGAATCACCCAATCCTTCCAAAGCAAAACTCTGCGAACTATCTGCGGTGACAGATAAATCACTGTCAACGACGGTCGCATTGGCGGAGGCGCCGAAGCCGTTATCAAAAATATGCGTCAACGCAACTTCATAACCTGTAATACGGGCCGACTCGCCATTTTGAGGACGGGTGACAGTATAGATTTCAGATGAACCATTTAACTCATCCGTAGTGCCGACTATATCAGAGCTGCACAATGCTGAGTTGGCAATACTACAACCAAAATCAGGACCTGTGCGGCCAGTCATGTTATAAGTTTCAGTGCCTGTCAGAGTGACGATAAAATCTTCAACTTCTTTATTAAACACGGCAAAGCTGAATAAGTTTGAATCGTTGTAATACCACTCGTAAGAAATATCCCAGTTTTCAGCCTGGAAAGGTTTTAACGCCGGGTTACCGCCGCTGGCAGTCAGGTTTTGTCTGCGCGGTTCGTTAAAGGTAGTCGCAGGCGACATCTGGTCCATAGTAGGACGGGTAATGGTATCGTAACTGGCAAAGCGCAGTACCATATCATCAGCAATGCCTAATTTGACATTCAGATTGGGTAACAGGTTTGAATAGCTGGTCCCTTGATTGATATCAGTGGCAGGGCCAAACACGTTAGCAAATAACGTTGCATCTGCAGTAGGAACTATGTCTGTAACGAAACTCTGAACGGCACTGACACTAACATCAGTTGACGCATAACGTGCTCCCAGGTTCACAGATAAAGGCATATCTCCCAGATCATATTGCAGAGTAAAGTCCATATATAAGCTGGTAACATCTTCATTTATGGTATAGCGGTTATTTTGCAATGTTGGCTCAATTGGGAAGCCTGAGTCAGCCAGATACTGAATCATCTTATCGCCATCATAGGTATAGAACGTATCAATCAAGCCCGGAAAGAAGTTGTTTGCTGTATAGGGTCTAAAGTCAATCTCATCCAGTGGCGCCGCAGTTCCGTAACCACAATACACACATTGAGAACCGAGGATCTGGAAGGCTGATTTTTCACGTTCCTGACGGTAAATACCAAAATTAGCTTTTTCAAAAACACCTTTTTCAGCAAGGTATTCAAAGTCCGCTTTAAACTCGTTGATCTCGTCTTTATTGGTAAATTGATTACCTTTTTCGTTGTAATGCATACGAGCGCGACTTTCGTCAGCCAGGCTACCGTTCTCGAAGCCACCGTGTGCTACCGTAGGTAAACCACCAGTTGCATCAAAAGTGTAGTCGTTAATCATGCCTACCACATTAAAACGGTCACGGCCGGCACGATCGTTTTCAGCACTAGTGGTCGATATGTCAAAACTAGCTTTTAATGCATCATTGATTTTCCAGTCAACATTTAAACCAAAGGCATCATTGGTAATATCGCGAGAGTTTCGGGTATGAGATACAAAGTCAGTTGCAGGATCGCCGCTGCCTTGATGTAACCCTATTTCCTGGGTGAAGCGCACAAGAGTACCAGTCGCAGGATCTATTTCAGCGCTGCCCACCCGATCAGGCTCAAACCATGACGCAAGATCGGTTACCTGTGAATCGACCTCAAATTTTGATATCAAACCATCAAGCGTTACCGTCACATCTTCAGAAGGAGCAAATTGCAATACCAGACTAGCATTTGTGCGGCTACGATCCTGCTCATCGATGATCTGATCCCAGTTTCGCGGAATGTAGGCATTGGTAAACAACACACCATCGTCTTTATTAGAGATCGTTTGACCACCACGCCAGCCAGCTGTAGCAATTTGATTGATCTGGACTTTCCGTTCTTGCTGACTTACGGCAAGCAATACGCCAAACATATCATCGTTAAAGGTATTGCTGACTAAAAAAGAGGCAGATGGAGATGTCTCTTCCGATAAACTTTCATACATCCCTTTAATGGAGCCTGCGATTCGAAGATCATCATAATCAAAAGGACGTGCTGTTGTTACGTTGATTGTGCCGCCTATACCACCTTCCTGCAATTTAGCAGTGGTACTTTTATAGACGTCAGCACCTGAGATTTGATCCGCAGCTAACACGTCAAAATTAAATTCGCGGCCTGCACTTTCAGTAGCTAGCTGACGTCCATTCACCAGTACAGTGTTAAATTGAGGTCCAAAACCCCGAATAGTGACAGCCTGGCCCTCGCCGCCACTTCGATCAATAGAAACACCAGTGATACGCTGCAGCGATTCTGCCACGTTCAAATCAGGAAACTTCCCCAGGTCTTCTGCTTTAATACCATCAGAAACGACTGTCGAAGATTTTTTATCTTCAAACGAAGCTTTTAAGCTACTGCGTATTCCCCTTACCGCTATGACTTCTATCTTTTCCTTTTCAGCTGCTGGCTGCTGTGATTGCTGTGATTGCTGTGCAATAGCCTGACCACTACACAAACCAGCAATGGCAACGCTTAGCGCAGTTTTTTTTCCAATAGTTAATATTTTGCTATTTTTCATCGTTTAACACCCTGTCTTGCCTTGTTTTAAGAATCATTTTATTTTATTAGCTTATTTATCTTATAAATACTTTAATAACGATTAAAACTCAACCTTTTTTACACCTTTTGCCGGCTAAAAATGTAAGAATCTGCTCTCTCGCTTTGTCAGGTCGATTTACCACCTTGAAATTTGCTGAATGCATAAACTATTTGATGTTGGTAAATTTGATCGTTGAGCAATAACGTCGAAGGGAAATTTTTTTGGTTAGGTGAATCAGGCCAATACTGAGCTTCCAGACATAGAGCCTGCCTCGGCCGGAAAGGCGCCGACAGAGCCTGACCTGCGTAAAATTGCAAACCCGGCATAGTGCTGCTCACAGTCAAACTGATATTACTTAAAGAAGAGCTTAAGGTCGCCATCTGCCGCAATTCATCCACCTGATTCTCAAAGATAAAACAATGATCAAATCCACCAGCTTGTATTAACTGAGGATCCGGTAGTGAGAGCTTATCGGCAATCAAGCTTGGTTGGCGAAAATCAAAAGCACTACCCGTAACTTCTCTTCTCTCACCAGTAGGGATCAAATCAGAAGTGACAGGCAAAAATTGTTCTGCGTGAATTTGTAACAGATGACGGCTAATATCCTGACTACCATCCAGGTTGAAATAGCAATGATTAGTTAAACTTACCAGAGTGCTACTCTGTGTCGTGGCACGAAAACTGATTTTTAGTTCGTGATCTGTCAGCCTGATGGTTTGCCACACGGATAAATCTCCGGGAAAGCCATTGTCACCATCCGGACTGTGCAATAACAACTCAACCTCATCAACCTGATGGTGCAGAACTTGCCAGCATTTGTGACTAAACCCATGCCCACCATGCAAACAGTGCTGGTCACCCGCAGTATCAAGTGCGACCAATCTGCCGTCCAAATATAGTCTGCCCTTGGCAATCCGGTTTGCATAGCGACCAATAGTCGCACCTAAATATCCATGATTCTGTTGATAATCAGCATAGTCAGCATGACGTAATGTAAGTTCCTGTCCTTCAAACTGGATAGAACTGATAGTTGCACCAAAAGGTAGTACCTCAATCCGTAATCCAGAATTACTTTGCAGCACCAAAGGGATAAATGCAGAAGCTGTGATAAATGAGGTCATGATCAAATTGGATAAAATGACTAATAACCAAACATATCCTATTTATCGTATAAATAAAACAAAAAATGAGCTGGAAATTAACGCTTCATTTCAGGACACACCTGAATGTACTGCTTTGCACTTGTGAAGAACGCTCTGCGGCTTTGCCACTCTGAGGAACCGAAGTGGCGAATCTAAAAAGCAGCTCAATACCGTAAAAATGAGATCGAGGCGTGACGGGAGGACCATACTTTAAGTTAGAGCAACCGACTGAACTGCTGTCGTCAGACCGCCGAATCAAAGGCATAAAAAAACCAGCTCAAGGCTGGTTGATTGGTTTACTAGGTCAGAAACCCAGCAAAATGGCGGAGCGGACGGGACTCGAACCCGCGACCCCCGGCGTGACAGGCCGTGACCACTTTCAATAGTGTCCATAACCTCAAAAGATGAAAGTGGTAACTAACTGTTTTTAAATGATGTCAGTACCCCAATGAGCCGGACATCAACCAAGATCTATTAACGCGGTGACCATGGACACAGGTGTCCAAAAAGCAGGCCGAGGGTCGGCGGTTGAAGTTGTTTGGTCTGGTTATGGTCTGAAATTTCAGACCATAATTTTAACACTTTGCAGAAAGTGAGGAGGGAACTTGAACAACTCTCTCATTGCGGTCTGAATATTCAGACTCAGCTCCACTTTCCCGATAACAATTCGGCGGTCAGAACAAAAACTATCTCTCACAGCCGCAGAACTTTATTTTCACTTCAGATAAAGAAAAGGTCTGTATTGATTAATTTTCGTCGATGTCGAATTCAAGCAGGTCTGACTATTCAGACCTTAATTTCTACACTTTTCGCCAATTTTTTCTGCCTATGACCATGCTTGACCAAGCTCAAAATGATACTGCCAGAACGAGCCTATTTTTTAAATGGTGGAAAAACTGTATTGCCGGAAGGTCTGAAAAGTAGGACCAACATTTTAAGCCCCCCAAAAGCATATCCTCTAAGAGGAATGCAGGCTGACTGTAGGTTAATCTACCTCTGCTTTCTTGCAAAAACGTATTACCGGACAGTCTGAAAATTAAGACTTTGCAGTGTTTCAAAGGCAGATAACCTGAGCATACATACTCTGTATTTTGAAATTCAGACACAGCTGTATTCAATTCCAAACATAACAAAAACTGGATGAGCAAAGACGATGTACATTAGCTAATCAACATACCCCTTTAGGATTGCCATAGGTATATCACTAACTGTGCCTCAGTAAACTATCGTAGCCATAAACACTGATAATATCTGGATTTCACCGCAAGAAATTGTTGATTACACAAAATCAAGCGCCAATTATTTCAACAAAAATAGCAGGTTGGTTCTCGAGTATATTTAGATAGTAGTTAGAAGGATTAAAAAAATGAGCTCATCCCGTATAAAGGATGAGCTCTCCGCTGTATTAAAAACTTAGCTTAAAAACCGACTTAGCAATCAAACCGGTCAGCATTCATGACCTTAGACCAAGCTTTTACAAAATCTTTCACAAACTTCTCTTTGTTATCGTCCTGAGCATAGACTTCAGCGTAGGAGCGCAGAATTGAGTTAGAACCAAACACCAGATCAACACGGGTTGCCGTCCATTTTACCTCGCCACTGCTGCGCTCAACGATGTTATAGCTGTTACGGCCTGTTGGCTGCCAGCTATAGTTCATGTCGGTCAGATTGACAAAAAAATCATTGGTTAGAGCACCTGGTCTGTCAGTAAAGACACCGTGTTTACTGCCTCCATAGTTGGTATCCAGTACACGCATACCACCAATCAGTGCTGTCATTTCCGGCGCGGTTAAACCCAATAATTGAGTTTTATCCAACATCATTTCTTCAGGCTGGACCACATAGTCTTTCTTAAGATAGTTACGGTAAGCGTCATGTAGTGGCTCTAGTACTTCAAACGACTCAACATCTGTTTGCTCCTGAGTCGCATCGCCTCGTCCGGGTAAAAACGGCACTGTGATGGTGACACCAGCAGCTTTTGCTGCCTGCTCAATAGCCGCAGAGCCACCGAGGACAATCAAATCAGCCAGACTAACTTTTTTGCTCAAGCCTGCCTGAATATCCTCTAAGGTTGACATTACTCTTTGTAAACGTGCCGGTTCATTGGCTTCCCAATCTTTTTGCGGCGCTAAGCGAATACGCGCGCCGTTGGCGCCACCACGGTAATCAGAACCACGGAAAGTACGGGCGCTATCCCAGGCGGTCGATACCAGTTCACTTACAGATAAGCCACTTGCCAGGATCTTCGATTTAAGATCAACAATTTCTGCATCTGTAAGTCTATAGTCAACAGCTGGGACCGGATCTTGCCAAATTAAATCTTCTTGCGGGACATCAGTACCTAAGTAACGACTTTTAGGGCCTAAATCACGATGGGTTAACTTAAACCAAGCACGAGCAAACACATCTTCAAAGTACGCCTGATCGTTATAAAAACGCTCTGAGATCTTACGGTACTCAGGATCCATTTTCATCGCCATGTCGGCATCGGTCATGATCGGATTGTAGCGGATGGACGGATCTTCTACGTCAACCGGTTTATCCTCTTCTTTAATATTAATAGGCTCCCACTGCCAGGCACCGGCTGGGCTCTTTTTCAGTTCCCAGTCATAGTTTAATAGCAGATAAAAGTAGCCGTTATCCCATTGAGTGGGATTCGTAGTCCAGGCACCTTCAATACCGCTGGTAACGGTATCACGGCCTATACCACGGGTTTTGTGATTATTCCAGCCCAAACCTTGCTCTTCGATGCCTGCCGCTTCAGGTTCTGGACCTAAATTCTCTGCACGACCATTACCATGACATTTACCTACAGTATGCCCACCCGCAGTCAGAGCAACAGTTTCCTCATCATTCATCGCCATACGGGCAAAAGTTACCCGGACATCATGTGCTGTTTTCAGAGGATCTGGCTTGCCATCAACGCCTTCCGGGTTCACATAAATCAATCCCATCATGACAGCAGCCAGCGGATTGTCTAAGTCTCGCTCACCAGAGTAGCGACTGCCTGCGCTGTCCGATTTGGCTAACCACTCTTTTTCACTGCCCCAGTAGGTGTCTTTTTCGGGATGCCATATATCCTGACGACCGCCCGCAAATCCGAAGGTTTTAAAGCCCATCGACTCATACGCCATATTACCGGCCAGAATAATTAAATCGGCCCAGGATAATTTGTTGCCGTATTTTTTCTTAATAGGCCAGAGTAAGCGACGGGCTTTATCCAGGTTGGCATTATCCGGCCAGCTGTTAATGGGCGCAAAACGTTGATTGCCTGTGCCACCACCGCCACGACCATCAGCTATACGGTAACTGCCTGCACTGTGCCAGGCCATGCGGATCATCAAACCACCATAATGCCCCCAATCGGCAGGCCACCAGCTCTGACTCTGTGTCATTAAGCTCTTTAAATCATGTTTGACCGCTTCTAAATCAAGTTTTTTAAATTCTTCGGCGTAATTAAAATCATCCCCCAGAGGGTTAGTCTTGGTGTCATGCTGATGCAGGATGTCTAAGTTCAACGCGTTGGGCCACCAATCCATCACAGATTTAGCAGCAGAAGTATTACCACCATGCACTACAGGGCATTTTCCGGCCGAACTATTCGTCGTATTGTCCATTGAAATCGTCCTTTTGTGTTGAAGAAAAAATGAAACTGATGTTTAAGATAGTAAAGTCTTATGAATAAACAACTCTCGTCTGTCAGAGAACAGGCTAAATTTGAGGCGTATCAAACTAATTATCTGCTGAGAAAAACTGTCATTAGCCTGCACCTAATGACAGTGAAAACTTTGAGCTGGCCTGCGCATCGTCGGCCAATTTGGATATGAATTAACGTTCGACTGGGTAACCTGCATCCAGCCAGGCTTGGAATCCGCCTGCCACAGAAAGGACTTGAGTGAAACCCATGTTTTTAAGCGCATCAGCAGCCAAGGCGGAGCGCGCACCCGAGCGACACATCAGATAAATTGGCTTAGCAGCCAACTGCTCAAGCGCAGTCATTGTATCGCAATTGGAACCAACACTCGGATGTTGGTGAATACGCATCTCCAGCACACCCCGAGGATAATTTACCGAGCGGTCGACATACCCCTGAATAAATTCATCAGGCTCACGCACATCAATGAGTATGGCATGATGATCCTGCAGGGCTGAGGCTAACTCCTGAACAGAAACTTCAACGATTCTGGCCTTAGCTTCATTCACTATTTGTTGCGAACTCTTCATACATCACCTCTTTCACTAATTTAAAACGGATTGAGTAAGAACCACAGTAGCCATAATAATCAGGAAGATTGAAAAGGCTTTTTGCAGTTTTTCTTTCGGTAATTTATGTCCTATCCAGACGCCAAAAAAACTACCAGCGACACCGCCAACCACCATAATTCCGATGACAGTCCAGTCGAAGGATAAGTTCTGTTCAGTCAAGACTTCGTAGTACTTAGCAAAACCCACCACAGATTTCAGTGCGATAATCAGTAAACTGGTGCCTATCGCCATGATCATAGGCACGCCACCAAGCAGGACTAGCGCAGGGACTATCAAAAAACCACCGCCTACACCGACAAAACCTGTGATGACCCCAACGACCAAGCCATCCAAAGCGACCTTTAAAAAGTTCACTTTGGTTGTGACTTCAGCATTTTTATTGCTGCGCCACATCATTACTGCTGCAACAACCATTAACAGAACGAACACAGACAACTGAATAACGCTGTCGACCAGAGTGCCCAGCCAGGCCCCACCATAAGTTCCGACCATGCCAGGAATACCAAATAGCAGCACATGAGGCCAGGACACTCTTTTATGCCAAATATTAGGAATACTGCCAAACAAGCTGATACCTGCAACGATGAGTAAAGAGGATGCAATCGCCAGATTCGCGGGCATATCAACTAAATACATCAGTACCGGAACCGTCAGGATGGAGCCACCTGAGCCGAAGATGCCAAGGCTTAATCCTATTAAAATTGCACCCAATATTGCGTGGACCATAATTTTTTCTCTTTGCCAGTTAACCTAAATGGATAGAACAGTTACAACATATTAATAGGTAGCTTTAAGTACACTTTGCCTTTCTCATCGGCAGGAGGCATATGTCCGGCACGGATGTTGACTTGTATTGAAGGTAAAATAAGCCGTGGCATCGCAAGGGTTGCATCCCGAGCTTCACGTTTCTCAACAAATTGTGCTTCTGTAACGCCGTCATGCACATGAATGTTGTGCTCACGTTGTTCACCTACAGTGGTCACATATTCATGTTCACGCCCCTTGGTTGGGTAATCGTGACAGACATAAATTTTTGTTTCTTCAGGCAAAGCCAGTAACTTGGTGATGGACTGGAACAAAGTCGAAGCACTGCCGCCTGGGAAATCGCAGCGCGAAGTTCCGACATCAGGCATAAATAAGGTATCGCCTACAAATGCTGCTTCTTCATTAATCAGGTAGGCCAGATCAGCAGGTGTATGACCCGGGGTGTGGATCACACGAATAGTCATAGCTCCCACTTGCACTACTTCGCCATCATGGAATAAACGATCAAATTGAGCGCCATTGGGTAAAAACTCTTTTTCAAGATTAAACACTTCTTTGAAAATTGTTTGTACCTGCTTGATATGGGCACCTATGCCAACTTTAGCTCCCAGATGCTCTCTGAAAAATGGCGCTGCGGATAAATGATCGGCATGGGCATGGGTCTCAAGCACCCAGTCCAGTTTCAGCTCATTTTGCTGAATATAAGCCAACATGAGTTCTGCACTTTGTGTCGAAGTGCGGCCTGATTTGTAATCAAAATCCAGCACAGGATCGATCACTACAGCATGCTTTGAAGCAATATCAGTGACGACGTAACTGAATGTCTCGCTATCTTTATCCAAAAATGCTTCTACATGAATATCACTCATCTTTTGCTCCTGAGGGAGCGCAAGCGCTCCCTTTTGTATTAACAAATAAACAGATTTACAGTGTTTTAGTGCAGTAGTACCAATCCACGTAGTTATGGCCCTGATCTTTGCGTACCGCTGCATCAGCCATTGTTGCTGGTGGAGGAACAATAACAGGTTCGCCTACATGCCAGTTTTCTGGAGTGGCGATCTTATTTGCATCACTGGTTTGCATGGCTTCAAGCATACGAACAAACTCGTCAATACTGCGACCGTTGCTCATAGGGTAATACACCATAGCTCTCATAATGCCATTTGGGTCAATGAAGAAGGTTGCACGGACTGCGGCAGTATCACTTGCACCTGGCTGGATCATGCCGTAAGACTTTGCCACTGCCATTGACAGATCAGCAATAATTGGGAATGGAATGGTGATACCAAAGTTTTGCTCGATACTACGAGCCCAGGCAATGTGAGAGTGCACACTGTCAATGGACAAACCCAACAGCTCACAATTTAATGCTGCAAATTTTTCCGCACGAGTCGCAAAACCGATAAATTCGGTGGTACACACAGGTGTGAAGTCCGCAGGGTGTGAAAACAGTACCAACCACTTACCTTTATAGTCAGCAAGCGATTTCATACCGTGCGTAGTCTTTGCAGTAAAGTCTGGAGCAGGTTGATTTAATTGTGGAAAAGTTACAGTTGATTCAGTCATCTCGAATACCTCAGTTGTTTGGTTGGGTCTAACTTTCGTATTCCAATTTAGTATAAGCATATAACAAAAGGAAATAAATAGATTAGATTGATCTAATTCAATAAATCGATGAATAAATCAAGCATTAGATTTTATTGATGTATATCAATACCCTAGATAGGACCTGGTCTATAGTTAAAGAGAGAAATAGAGATTGAGGTGACTCGTGATGAACAAAACTTTGCTGACATTTCTACTTGTTATCGCCAGCACAGACTGCGCTTTACAGGCTCAAGAGCCCAAAAATGAGCCGGTTCAGGTAATCCAACCTGCAAAAATAACCCAACCGGAAAAAGTTGAACTGGGTAAACAACTATTTTTTGACCCACGTTTATCCATGTCAGGTGTGATTTCATGTAACACTTGCCACAATCTGTCTTTTGGTGGAACAGATAACCTAAAAACTTCTGTTGGGCATAAATGGCGGCCTGGACCAGTTAATTCACCCACAGTGTTGAATTCAAGCTTAGCTATAGCTCAGTTTTGGGATGGCAGAGCGGCAAATCTTCAGGAACAAGCAGCAGGTCCTATACAAGCAGAGGTTGAAATGGCGATGCCACACACATTAGCTGTGGAAGTCATACAGTCAATACCAGGCTATGTTAGTCAGTTTAAGAACTTGTTTGGCAGCGATAAGGTGACTTTAGCTCAAATCACCGAAGCGATAGCGCTATTTGAAGAAACGTTGGTTACCCCAAATTCGCGCTTTGATCAGTGGCTGTTGGGTAAAGATAGCGCGATAACAGCACAAGAACTAGCTGGTTACCAGTTATTCAAAAGTAGTGGCTGCATAGGCTGCCATAATGGACCCGCATTGGGCGGTACGTCCTTCCAAAAAATGGGAGTTCTTGAACCCTATCTTTCTTCATCACCGGCAGAAGGTCGTTCAGCTGTTACAGGTAAAGACGCAGATCGTTTTAATTTCAAAGTTCCTACCTTGCGCAACGTTGAACTGACCTACCCCTATTTCTATGATGGCGAGGCTGAAACATTGTCTGAGGCTATTGCGATCATGGGGCGTTTGCAACTGGGTCGCCCTTACAACCAGCAAGAGCTTGATGATCTCGTTGCCTTTATGAAAACACTGACTGGGGATAGGCCTGATATAAAACTTCCTATTCTGCCTGCATCTGTCGATGCTACACACAGACCTGAGCCTTTTAAATGAGACGGAGTGTACATTCGTGAATATATAACGCCCTCTCTGTTTGCATCCAAAGAGGAGGATTTTACTTTATAGTTTATTCTGATTAAGAATCAGCTTAAAAAGCGTGCATACTATTAGTCGATTTTTCAGCAACACACGAGGCAATGATGAAAAAAGATAAAAAAATGGATATCAATATCGGCATCGACGAAAAGAATAGAAAAAAAATTGCTCAAGGATTATCTAAACTACTTGCAGACAGTTATACACTTTATCTGATGACCCATAATTTTCATTGGAATGTCACTGGTCCTCAGTTTAATGGATTACATAACATGTTTATGGATCAATATACCGAGCAGTGGACTGCGCTGGATCAGATTGCCGAGAGAATTAGGGCTTTAGGATTTCCAGCGCCAGGAACTTACAAAGAATTTTCCAAGCTAAGTTCAATCGAAGAGATTGAAGGTGTTCCATCAGCAACCGAGATGTTAGCTTATCTTGTTAATGCACAAGAGGCGACGGCTAGAACAGCACGAAGTCTGTTTGAACTTGTCAATGAAGCTAACGATCAACCTAGTGCAGATATCCTTACTCAACGACTTAATATACATGAGAAAACAGCGTGGATGCTCAGAAGTATGATGGCTGACTAACTATGGCAATTAAGCTGAAGTAAAAGGACTTACTTCCACTTAATTGCTTTGAAATTGGTCTCAACTCTCAAATTGACAGAAGTCTTAATTACCAAAATGACATGGTTCTAAAATTCTGCTAAAACTGTGATATTAATTTGCAGGACTATTGTCTAAAAACTTCAGAATAGTCTGCTGTTCAATATCCACGGTGTTCATAACATCACCAACGACACCTCCCATAACTTTTCCCATTTGAGCTGCGTGAATGTTGGAGACATACGTTCTGCCATCCGCCTTCGTATAAACAGCAATAGAACAGGGCATGAAGACCGCCGCATATCTGCTTTCTTCGTCGTTTAAAATAGTTGCAGCGTGCTTCGCATTACAAAGTTCAAGGATCCGAACCTGTCTCACAAGCGGCTCGCCACCATTTTTAACGACGTTATCATTCATATTTATGATTTTAGGCATTGCCCACCCCAAATCATGCGCATTTTTCTGTATCGTAGTGATTGTGTCACCCAAATCAAAAGGGCTTAAACGCTCATTTACTACCATAGATTTAGGTGAACAAGCAGCAAGCCAAAACACTGCGGTCATTGACAAAATATGTTTATACATAGCACCCCCATTAATTTAGATAAAGCTAATGTAAAGGGTGCAAACTTAGTTGTGAATGCGACATAACGCCGCAGAACGCCTGATGATAGACTTAATTAACTTGAGACAGGTAACATTCCGCAAATGTCTTTACCAATCTCTGCAGGAATTGCTTCGAGTTGGCCAAAGCCAACCTGACAAATCACTGAATAGAAATTACATTACTTTTTGCGCATACCAACGAACCTGCACTTTTTCCAACAAGATTGGATGCCTGCGCATCTCTCTCTAATAAAATAACATCTAGCAATAAAACGTATAATTGATCGCACACTAACAGCGGGTGCTGATAACTTTTCTTTATTTTTGAAATCTGCATTATCAATTTTTGTAATTTCCATGCCGATCTCTGATGCGATGCCTGTGATACGCACTGCTCATTTATTTGACGTTGGAGATCGTTTAGCCGTTCAGGATCGACCTTAGCTAAACGCATTAGCTCATCAAAATCAGGTAAAGAAGGATAATTTTGAGTCATAGTTGTTACTTTTCACTTTTGATAGCCATAACCTGGACAACTGCAGCCATCCCCGTATGACCTATCCCTTCAATCACTTCCCTGTTAATCACATTCAGGTGAAAACACTCCAACGGCTGAATTTCCTTTTGTAGCTGTTCAGGACAGTACAACATGTCTAAATCCTTTGGCCCACCTGTATTTAATTGTAGCTGCTCTTTACGATAAAACTCTCCGACAAAAGCTCCTCCGAAGCTCAAGCTAGCGGGCATCCTTTGAAAGACTTGCTGTCTAATTTTTGGAGGTAAATGCATAAATACAGCAACAATCAAATCCCACTGTGAGCTTTCAAACACATAATCAGCCAAATCGCTAATCAACCAATTCACCTCGACACCGCGTTGTTTGGCTAAACGCTGACCTTTTTCAACTGCTACTTGGGAAATATCTAATGCCGTAACATCAAAACCTTGTTCTGCTAAGAAGACAGCATTACGCCCTTCACCCTCGGCCAAACAAAGAACTCGTTTCTTACCTTTAAGTTTTGGCATCAGAGACACAAGGAAATCATTAGGATTAATTCCGTATACAAATTCATCTGTAGTGTAACGTTGGTCCCAAAAGTCTTTCGATGACATAAAATTCTCCTCAAGTAGCCACCATAAAGCTAAAAGCATACGAGCATGTTAAACAGACATTGAATACTAGGAACGACTTCGCTAACATTTAACTTAATTTAGATAAATCTAATTTTAAGCATTGTCAATTTACACTATGAAACGGCATCGGGCCAAAAGAGTTAGCGGCGCAAGCCGCAGCAGACGCAACGGCCCTATGTGAGGGCTTTTCGAGATAGCAATAGCGGTAAATTATTAATCTAATAAGTTGCATACATTCTATGAGGGATACCTATGAAACTGAGTGAAAAATCTGCAGACTTAATCATGCCGTTCATTCTATCGATTGTGATGACGTTTGTAATTTCCATAGTGACATCAGGCATAAGCCTTGGTTTCAGCGACTTTACGCTACTTCGTTGGCTTTCGGCTTGGGGAATTTCGTGGCTCATCGCATTTCCGACTCTTTTAATGGTTTTACCAATTGTCAGGGAGTTAACAAAGAGAATAATCAAGTGGGCAAACACTCACTGAGCCCGTTTCTCTTTTTGTCTTAGTCTATTAAGTTACAACGAGTAGAGCGACGCAATCAGAAACTACAAAACAGACATCCCTATTACCGAATCGCCGATTACCACACTCTAAAGTATGCAATTTAGCAGGTGCAGCTTTCTTCAAAACGCTCTGATCGGATGCGACATATTGTCGCATCGAAACACTCTTCGCTACTTTGCATGCAACCATAGACTAATTTCAGAACTGTTTCCATAAAACGATTAATACGTGATTAATCAATTGATTAATCTGATAGATGACGCTATTTTCTGCCTCTTTTCCGTACAAAACCTCAATAAACTAAGCTAAAAACCTCAGTTATTACCACAATGACCTGTATCGAACTTTCTGCTTTTCAGCTTGCACAAAAAAGCAACTCCACCTACAGTAGCTTATATTATTCATTATTAATATAAGATATTCCTTTATGGAATATGCATTTAATTAGTAATTTACAGATAGCGTTATGGCTGTCTTCGGAGATTTTATGAGCACAAGTAAACATTTAAATACAATGACTTATGATGTAGTGATTGTAGGAGGTGGAGCAGCTGGTTTAGCAACAATAGCGAGCTTATTAAAAAGACAACCGGATTTGAGTATTGCACTTGTCGAGCCAAGTAAACATCACTATTACCAACCTGGATGGACTTTGGTTGGTGGGGGTGTATTCGAGCAAAGGAGCACTTGCAAAGAAATGGCTGATTTAATCCCCAAATCTGTAAGCTGGTTCGAAAATGCAGCCGTAAGCTTCTCTCCACACCAAAACTCCGTATTTTTAACTGATGATATTAAATTAAACTATCGCAGCCTTGTTGTTGCTACAGGGCTCAAATTGGATTGGAGCGCAATTGCTGGGTTAGAAGGTAACTTAGGGCAAAACGGTATTACGTCAAACTACCAACCGGGTATGGCGCCTTACACTTGGGAGTTGGTAAAGAAACTCGAACGTGGTAGTGCTATTTTTACTCAACCTCCTATGCCGATAAAATGTGCAGGTGCTCCTCAGAAAGCTATGTATTTGGCATGTGATCACTGGTTACGTGACAAGAGACTCCAAAATATTAATGTTGAATTTTGCTCAGCCGGAGCAGCACTGTTTGGTGTTGCTGATTATCTACCTGCGCTCATGAGTTATGTTGAAAAATATAACATCACACTAAATCTACAAACTAATCTTATTGGTATAGATGTAGACGCTAAAAAAGCAACTTTTAAAAAAACTAACGCAGATAGCAGTACTGAAATCATTGAAAAAAGCTTTGATATGCTGCATGTCACACCAGCTCAAGTGGCGCCAGATGTTATACGCCAAAGTCCCCTTGCTGATGCCGCTGGTTGGGTCGATATCTACCCTGATACGATGCAGCATAAAGTATACGCCAATATATTTTCTCTCGGAGACTGCGCAAACTCGCCAAACTCAAAAACTGCAGCAGCAGTTCGTAAGCAGGCTCCTGTAGTCGCAGAAAACTTGATCAGTATGTTAAATAATAAAAAGTTACGTTCAGTATATGATGGATACGGATCATGCCCTCTGACTGTAGAGCGGGGAAAAATTGTATTGGCGGAATTTATCTATGGAGGAAAAATAGATCCAAGCTTTCCGAAGTGGCTTATCGATGGAACAAAGCCATCTTCTTTATCATGGTTTTTAAAAGAAAAAATGCTACCTCCTCTCTACTGGTATGCCATGTTAAAAGGCCACGAATGGATGGCGAATCCGATACACCGCGATGATTTGCCAACAGATCGACATGCAAAACCCAGCTGTAACTTTGATGCCAACTGACGTACGTTGAGGATCGGACTGAATTCCTAACTCTGTAGCTATTAACAACTTAACTTAGCTACAGAGCTTAAGATAGAACTCTTCAATGAGTCCCGACCTTTTGTCCACATCAACCGAGCTCTGTTTTAGAATAGTTATAGGCGTAGTAAACAACCGGTATAACAATAAGTGTCAACAGAGTAGAGATTAAAATACCAAATATAAGCGCAACAGCTAACCCGCCAAAAATTGGATCATCCAAGATAAAAAAAGCCCCCAGCATTGCAGCCAGCCCAGTGAGAATAATAGGCCGAGCCCTCACTGCTGACGCATGAACAACAGCAGTTTGTAGTACGACGCCTCTGGCCACCTGCTGCTGTATATAATCAACTAAAAGTATAGAGTTTCGAACAATAATTCCGGCAAGGGCTATCATGCCTATCATAGATGTTGCTGTGAACTGCGCTTGCATCAACCAGTGCCCCGGCAAAATACCTATCAATGTGAGTGGGATTGGCGCCATGATAATTAGCGGAACGCTGTAAGACTTGAACTGAGCAACCACCAGCAAATAGATCAGAATTAGACCAACACCATAAGCCAAGCCCATATCTCGAAATGTTTCATAGGTTATTTGCCACTCGCCGTCCCATTTTATTCCAATCATATCGGTATTTTCAGGCGCATTTATCATCAATTGTGGCATCTGCGGATAAAGCTGATTGAGTTGTCGCTTAATCTCTAACATGCCATAAAGGGGACTATCATAGCCACCTGCCAGGTCTGCTGTAACAAAGACCACTGGTCTCAAATCTTTTCGGTATATCGCGTTTTGTCTTTGTGTCAGAGTTCTGGTAACAACCTCTGATAGTGGGACTGTCCCACCACTAGTTCTTACTAGAGGTAGTTGCTTCAATTGTTCCCAATCAGCCAGGGCTCCTTGACTAAGCCTTAAATCAATAGGAGTGAGGTTGTAACGCTGCTCGTCATGTAAGTAACCAGCATTCCCGCCCGAGATCGCAATTTTTAGAGCATTATTTACCGCAGCGACAGACACACCGTAAAGAGCTGCTTTGTTTTGATCAACAGACAATATCCAGCGCTGCTGTACAGCCTCTGCAGTGGTATCAACATCGGTTACATCATCTATCTGATTAAATATAGCCATTATCTCACTGGCCATTTTCAACTGGGCTGGGTAGTCGGGACCATACACTTCGGCAACCAAAGGTGCCATGACAGGAGGTCCTGGAGGAACTTCGACTAATTTAATGCTCGCGCCTGTCTCCCTCGCTAGCTTTAACAAATGAGGTCTGACACGAAGCGCTATGGCATGACTTTGCTCATCACGTTGAAGCCTGGATACAAGATTAACCTGAACATCGCCTTGCCAAGGAGAGCTCCTTAAATAGTATTGTCTGATTAACCCATTGAAATTAATAGGAGAGGCAGTTCCCGCATAAGTTTGCACATGCGTTACTTCAGGTTGGCCTAGTAAAACTAGACTAATTCTATTCAGAACCGCCTGAGTATTTTCCAGCGTGCTCCCTTCAGGTAAATCAACAACGACCTGAAACTCTGATTTATTATCAAAAGGCAGCATTTTTAGTATAACGGTGCGATTGACTACAAGTAACACCGAAGCAGCTATCGCCACTAACAACGCCACCAATAGCCAAACACGTTTACTGCGACCTGCGGTACCTCGAAGAAAAGGTAACATCAGTCGACTAAAAAACACCTCCGTCTTACCGCCATGATTAGATTCGTGATGAGCGGTTGGTTTTTTATTTGCAAAAACAACATAAAATAACCAAGGTGTCAGAATGAACGCTATCAGCAAAGAGATCATCATCCCCATACTGGCATTGATTGGAATTGGGCTCATGTAGGGCCCCATTAATCCACTAACAAAAGCCATGGGTAGTAATGCTGCAACGACAGTAAACGTTGCGAGAATAGTTGGAGCTCCTACTTCTTCAACTGCGAGTGGGATAGCGTCAATCAAGCTTTTTTTACCATCGAGCCAATGTCGATGAAGGTTTTCGACAACAACTATTGCATCATCAACTAAAATACCAATTGAGAAAATCAGTGCGAACAATGACACTCTGTTTAAAGTAAAGCCGTAAGCCCATGAAGCAAATAGTGTAATGGCTAAAGTAATAATCACGGCCATTCCGACAACAAAAGCCTCACGCCAACCTAAGGCAAAACCGACCAATAAAACGACGGACAACGTAGCGAACAGGAGTTTTTTAATTAGAGTGTCAGCTTTGTCCTTCGCTGTATCTCCATAATTTCTGCTGGTTGTCAGTTGGATATCTTTGCTCAAATAGACTTTTGAAAGGTGTTCAAGTTTACGTTCGATGTCCTGCGTTAACGTGACAGCGTTATAACCCGGTTGTTTGGCCACATAAATTGTAACAGCAGAACTTTGAACTACGTCTTCACTGGATGAATTAAACCGCTGAAAATGCTGCACGTAATTTTCAGGTTCAGCACTTTGAAAACTGATCTCAGCCACGTCCGATATATAAACTGGCAATGCCCCCTGTTCTGTTTGTCTCACCGCAACAATCAGGTTGGCTATATCTTTTTCCGAACGTAAAGCCAGACCAGATTCAAGTACAACCTCCTTTTGTGGCTCTAACATAGCCATTTGTTGATTCATTCCACTGCTTTGCTGCAGTGCGGCCTGAATATGTGATAAGTCTAGGTTATAAGCAGCTAACCTCGCGGGGTCAAATCGAAGAATAACTCTCTCTGAAGCTTCTCCAATGCTGTAAACATCACGACTACCGGACACTTGCTGCAACTGCTCTTCCAGGCCTTTTGCGGAGGCGCTCAGTTCTGCGCGAGTAACATCAGGTTTATTACTCCATAATGTAACTGCGAATACAGGAACATCATCAATTCCTTTAGGTTTGATTAAGACTGGACCAATCAAACTATCTTTAGGCTGCCAGTCTGCATTTGCATAGAATGCGTTATACAAACGAACCAATGCTTCTGTCCGCGGTTCACCAACTTTAAATTGTACTGTTAGAACAGCCATTCCAGCTTCAGAGACCGAATAGACATGTTCTATCCCAGCAATTTCAGCGACAATTTTTTCTGCGGGTATTGCCACCTGTTTCTCGACCATGGATGCAGTAGCACCTTGATAAGGGATAAATACGTTGGCAAAGGTCACCTCTATTTGTGGTTCTTCTTCTCGCGGGGTCACAAAAACAGCAAAAACACCAAGCAAAAAACCAACCAACGCTAACAAAGGCGTGATTTGGCTTACTTTAAAAATCTGAGCAAGATGCCCGGCCAATCCAAGTTTTTCATTCATTTGCCAACAACTCCAAAATCATTATGAAATCACTTACTGGCTAAGCCCGCTTAAATAAGCCAATGCATCTGTAATGACTTCGGTCCCGACATCTAGTCCAGAGAGAACTTGTACTTGATTATTCTCTATGTCTTGTACCCGAACATACTGCAACACAATCCCTTCTGGCGTTTTTTGCCATACAGCACTCATCTCACCACGCCAAAAGACAGCAGATTTTGGCAAAATCAACACTGGTTCCATCGCAACCTGAACCTTGAGCACCTGCCAGCTTCCGGGATACAGCGAGTATTTCATGTAGTCATCTGGCGGCAATACCATACGGAGAAGAAAACTATGTCCACCATCACGAGCCTCGGGCGCAATAGTAAGTTTTGGATTGTCGAAATTAAGAAGTTGACCATCAGCCAACTCGATCTGAGCCCGATCCGCCTGCTGCACGGAAGAGACATGTTGTTGTGGCAACTGTCCACTAACTCGCATGTGCTGCAGACTCAAACCGCGGATCAGTGGTTTACCAGGAGTTGCTAGTTCGCCTAATTCTACAAATCGCTCTTGAACTATACCGCTGTATGGAGCTTTAACCGACGTTTGCTCCAGGAGCTCATTTGCTCGGGCAACAGATGCTGTTGCTTGAGCAACTCTGGCTTTCGCCGCATCGAAATTTGCTGTAGCCTGATCAAATGCAGATTTAGAAATTAATCCTTGTTCCCGGATCTCTTTAGCTCTGAGCCATTCTTTTTCCATCTCAGTTTGCCGGCTCAAAGCTTCCTCCAAGGCCGCTTTTGCCTGCTGCAAACCGGCTTGTTGTTCCGAATCACTAAATTTGACAATAACAGCTCCCTGAGGAACTAAGTCATTAACGTCAAACGGGAGCTCTACTATACGACCACTGGTCTGCGCCGAGACAGTAGAGGCAGATGTAGCTTCCACTGTCACTGGTAACCTAACCCAGCGAGGATAATCAATGGCGCTCAGTTTAGTAAATTCTGAATTGTCTGTTGCATATGCATTAGTTATACAGAAAAAAACCGTCATTAATATTTTGACTTGTAGTTTCATTGATTCTCTCACGATAGCGGATTAGTTCATTACCTATTCTTTGTCTTTTGTCCGATGGATCCCAATAGCACCCAACATGTATTTTTCGTAAATTGGTTCACTAGTGCCATGTTTGACTTTGTACATAAAGTACTTTTCAAAAGCTATTTTAGCGACATGGACCCATTTCCCCATAGATGTCCAACTCGTATTACGAGGCGGATTTTGTGGTAATGCTACAAATGCAGCGCCCTTGTCCCCCATATCTGCAAGACATATGGCATTTAGAGTTGGTTTTGTATCCATGTCCTGTCCGCGCTCTAGACTCAGGATGTTTTCGACAACACTGGTTGTCATAGACTCAATCATAAAACCAGTTTTAGGGGCTCCGACTGGCACAGGTGTTTGTTCCAAGGGTGGAATTGCTACACAAACCCCAGCCGCAAATATTTTTGGGTAACAGATGCTTCGTTGAAATTCATCTGTCAGGACAAAACCTTTTTCATTACACAAACCTGGAACTTGAGCTATGGCCTCTGAGCCCCGGAAAGAGGGTAAAAACATTGCCAAATTAAAAGGGAGTTGATGACTAAATTCAATTTCACCCTTACGGTTAATCTCATGGATATGGGCAGAACCGGAGTCGAAATAATCAACTTTTGCGTTACATATCCACTTGATATCTCGCTCACGAAATTCATGTTCCATCATAGATTTGGAATCACCGACGCCACCTAAGCCCATATGACCAATGTAAGGCTCGCTAGTTACAAACGTGATTGGAATTCGATCACGGATTTTCTTTTTACGCAGTAAGTGTTCAAGAGTTAATACGTACTCATACGCGGGACCAAAGCAGCTTGCACCTTGCATAGCTCCGACAAGAACGGGTCCCGGTGATTCAACTAATTGACAATAAGCTTGATAAGCCTTTACAGCGTGATCAACAGTACAGATAGATTGAGTATAACCATGCTCAGGACCTGCCCCCGTAACAGCATCAAAAGCCAAACGAGGTCCAGTACAAAGTACCAGATAATCATAATGAAAAGCCTGACCGTCACCGGTAGTTACTGCGTTATTCTCTGCGTCAATGGATGCAACCCCACTAGTATTGAATGGAATTTTGTACTTTTCTGCATAGGGCGTTAAATCCAAAACAACCTGTTCACGGGTACGCTCCCCCAACGCAACCCATGGATTTGAAGGCACAAACTGAAACTCTGCCCCCTCCCCAATTAGCATTACTTCGTGGTTTTTGTCTAACTTTTGGCGTAATTCATATACCACGGACATTCCGCCCAACCCTGCACCAACAACAATAGTACGTTTCATTTCATGAACCTTTTACAGAAAAATCTAATATACCAAGTTAGCTTAGTAGAGAAGCTCTTTAAATCAACAACTTGATTATTCATCTTGACTGGATAATTGCAGGTGCTGCCAATCTTGTTGGGGGAGTAAGTCTAACGAAACAAAACCCGGGACTTTGTGCACTAACAACATAACGTGCTTCTCAGCTAGCCACGGCTCTATGTTCCTCCATATACGCTCAGCCATACTCTCATCTAATCCATTGAATGGCTCGTCTAGCACAACCAGCTGAGGAGTGCGCAGCAATAACCTTGCCAGACATATACGTCTGGCTTGACCACCTGATAGCTCTTGCCCGGTGTCACCCAACCAACTATCAAGATCAGCAGGTAAAGACTTCGCCCACTCATCAAGTTCAACCAGGCGTAGTACTTGCCAAACTTTTTCCTCTGAAATATCTGACAATCCAAGTGTGACGTTAACAAATAGAGTGTCAGCTAAAATACTATTTCGCTGACTTAAATAAGCACTGCTTTCCTGTAATGACACACTGTACTGTTCTGAACTTACATTCTGTCCATCGATTTTAAAGCAAGCTATGGCCCCTAAATGTTTAGATTGCAAATGATCTTCACCAAGAATTAATTCAGCCAGAGTTGATTTACCGCTTCCTGAGCGTCCAGTCACGAGTAAATAAGGCTTTTCAGTACTGAACTCCAACGTCAACATCTGCTTCAAACTTACAGGGATATAAGGATAGTCACTTAAATGAATGTCTAATTTATTCCACGGGTTCTGCGGCGACAAAGCAGTATCCTTCATTTCCTCATTAGGGTTTGCAAGCGGATACAATCGCTCCGCTGCATAACGAGTTTTTCCCAACACACCAAGTTGACTCGGTAACAACTGGAGTAGCTCACCGAAGGCAAAAACGGCGAGCACTAATAAAATAGCTACCGGCGCTTCAAACCGTCCTTCTTGTGCTCCTTTGATCGAACAAATTGCTGCAACTAAAACCATGATGCTATGCAGAGTGTTAATTGCTAACTGCGCATTTGCTTGCAAACGGACTAATCGACACTGTAACTTATTAAATTGATTAGTAAATACTAATAAACCTTGTTGGTTGTACTCCTGCATTTTGGCGCAACGTAATTCAGGCAAACCATTCATATGATTGATGAACTCTTCTCTGGCAGTATTAAAAAGCTGCACCATAGCCTTGCTATCGTTTTGCTGTAATCGAAGAAACAGGATGAAAATCATACAGCTCAAGAATAAGGTTGAAGTAAATAAAAAAAAGTGCAGCGGTATAAGACCAAAGACTAACTAACAGGCTCAACAATATTAAACCCAACACAGCAGCAAATGGAGGTAACAATAAACGAAGTAACAGACTATCCATACTATCCAAGTCTGCAGTCAAACGACTTAACCAGTCAGCATTGGTTTGTTTCTTTAACTCTGAGGCACGAAAAGTGGAGAGTCCTCTAAATAATTGCTGGCGGATAAGTGATAACTGCCTTAAGACAGAATCATGGTTATACAATCGTTCCATGTAGCGACTTACTGTGCGCCCAAGGGCAAAAAAACGAATTCCGCTCCCCGGTAAATAGATATCCAGAGCCAGCATTGCACCTGCAGCTACACTGATGCCAGCAAGAGCTGTTGCGGTAATGA
Source organism: Rheinheimera sp. KL1 (assembly GCF_001275035.1). Taxonomy (NCBI): domain Bacteria; kingdom Pseudomonadati; phylum Pseudomonadota; class Gammaproteobacteria; order Chromatiales; family Chromatiaceae; genus Rheinheimera; species Rheinheimera sp. KL1. Next base: position 24,348 of record NZ_LAMX01000025.1, on the reverse strand, counting down.
ACCAACCAGACAATGCTAAAAGCGCCATCGCAAATGCTGCAGTTAGAAACACCAATAGGGCACCAATAATCACTCGATTACGATGTCTCCATAAAAGTATGATGCTCCAGTAGCGCAAAGAATTGACTTCATTTAGTCTTTTATTTTTCAATGGTTAAAGACTCCAATGAAGATAAATCCCAGTGTTCATCTGCTAGCGTTAATAACGCCGGATCATGACTGACGAGTATGAGAACCATAGATGGTTTTAAGTTCTGCAAAACGTTCAGGACAAGGTCGCGACTTTGCGGATCTAAACTTGCCGTTGGTTCATCCAGCAGCATTATTTCACTCCCAATCAACAGCGTGCGGGCCAAAGCTAATCGCTGCATCTGACCACCGGATACACCCCCTCCCTGTTCATCGATAAGACGACCAAGTCCATTGGGATGCCCTCGCACGTAACTATCCAGACCAAGTAAAGCCAGAACCTCAAGCATATCTTGCTCCGACACATCAGGAGATAACACTTTTAGGTTATCACCCCAACTCCCATTGATGATCCAAGGCTGCTGAGGCAAATAAGCAACAGTATGTTGCTGTAAGGGTTGACCATTAAACAAAACATCTCCTGACAAGGGAGGGAGCAACCCTGCAATACTTTGTAGTAAAGTACTTTTGCCTGATCCGGACCTACCACTAACAAGAAGACATTGTCCCTTCTTCAAGCTGGCTGAGAGATTTTTATATAAAGGATGTTGATTGGAGTGACCTATTGTTAGTCGTTGGATATCTAATTGAGACGTTGAAGCTCGGATAGAGGTAGGTTCGCTCTCTGAACTTACCTTATTAAAATCATCAGGGATTAGTTGCAAAATTAGTTGCCCTGCCGAAGCTAAAGCGGCCGCTTTATCGTGATAAAACTGAGCAAAGGTCCGAAGCGGCTGGAAAAACTCTGGAGCTAATAACAAAATAAATAACCCAGACAACAAGGTTAGCTCAGCAGAAGGTCCCCAACTGATCGCACCTAACAGAGAGAACCCTATGTAAAGAGCTATGCTTGCAATTGCAACACTGCTAAAAAACTCTAAGACTGCAGAAGACAGGAATGCAATTTTTAGTGTTTTCATCACAACATCTCGGTACCTATTACTCCTCTGAGCAACTTCATCAAGAGTTTGTGTTTCGGCATTTAATCGCTTTATCGTAGTGAGATTTTTGATTCGGTCTAAAAAATGCCCGGCAAGTCTCTGGCGCGATACAAAATGATTTTTATTGAGCTGTTCAGCACCTTTTCCTACCAGAACCATAAATAGCGGTATCAAAGGAGCGCTTAGCAGCAGCAAAAGAGCGGCAAGCCAATCATGAATATAGACAGCTATAAGGATGATCAGAGTTGAAAATACACTGATGTATTGCTGCGGCCAATATCTGGCCAAAAAACCATCAAAAGCTTCTGTATCCTCCAACCACTGGCTAGCACACGCAGCAGGAGAGTATTGTTGTATCAATGAGACGGGCTGTCGTCGCCAGCTCTGCAGAAGTGCCAATCGAACTGAATCACGCCCAGCCGCACTAGCTGCGCCGGAAATTTGCTCTTGAGCTCTTAACAAACAAATTCGGGCTACCATAAAACCAGCTACTGAACAAAGCCAGTTTACTGGCAGCCCCGACTCTGGTGCTATAACCACCCCCAAGTAAAGTGCATAACACAAACTATACCACTGAGCAGTTAAACAGAAAGTCGCTAGTACAGCACAACCTACTGCAAGAAATAGCTTCGAGGATTGCTTTTGACTTACGAGTCTCAAAAGATGCGGTGCGTCACTGAAATGTAACGCACTCGCTCCCCGGGTATCAGAAATTACAGCCTTGCGGTTAGACCTCACTGTTAATGATATCCGCCAGCTTTAACCTTGCCGCGGAATACCCAATAGGTCCATGCTGTATAAGTAAGCACTATAGGTATCACGAACAGGAAGCCTAATAACAAGAACAGCTGCGACTCAAAGGCTGATGCCGCGTCATAAAGAGTGTAATTAGGTGGAACCATATAAGGCCATTTACTGGCCAATAATCCAAGGTAGGTGAATAAGAACAAGCCCATGGTTGCAACAAATGGCATACCTTCTTGCTGTTTTCTAAGCGAGCTAAAAACCAGAAAAGCACAATACAATGCTAACAACGGAAGTATCCAAATTGCACTGAAACCACTAAACCAACGTTCTTTAACTAATGGATCTACAAATGGCGTATAAACACTAATCACAGCAAAAACGACTAGGACCATTAACAAAAGCCGCGGTGCTAATTTGTAGGCCCACTGCTGGACTGAGCCTTCAGATTTCATAATCAGCCAAGTAGCACCGAGCAAAGCATATCCAGCCACCAGACCTAAGCCTGTAATTACCGTAAAAGGAGTTAGCCAATCCAAAGCTCCGCCTACATAGCGAAAATTTTCTGTTTTAAACCCTTGAATGTATGCACCTACAACCGCGCCTTGGGCAAATGCCGCTACTGTTGAACCACCCGCAAAAGCCCAATTCCATAAGTATTTAGATGTCTTCGCTTTGAATCTAAACTCAAAAGCAACTCCCCGGAAAATTAGTCCAGCAAGCAATAGAAAAACACCTATGTACAAGGCAGGTAAAAACACAGCATAGACTAAAGGAAACGCAGCTAATAGACCCGCTCCTCCCAAAACAAGCCAGGTCTCATTACCATCCCACACTGGAGCAACTGAATTCATCATGACATCTCTGTGATGCTCATCAGGGGCAAACGGAAAAAGAATCCCTTGCCCCAAATCAAATCCATCCATCAACACATACATCATGACGCCAAATGCAATGATACCAGCCCAAATCAGCGTTAAATCAAATGGTTGTTCCATTAATTATCTCCTTCCAAACTAGCGTGCGCGGCAGAAAATGGTCTTTTCGCACGTTCAACTTCGTCTTGCTCATGGGGCCGGTTTGCTTTTTCGATACCTCCGCGAAATACCTTGAGCAAATAGTAAACGCCTGCGCTAAATACCAACGCGTACACAACGATATATCCAATTAGGGTAAACAGAGCCATTCCACCAGTCAAAGACGGAGTAACGCCCTGAGCATGGGTCATCTGACCATAAATCAACCAAGGCGCTCGGCCCGTTTCAGTCACAACCCATCCCGCCAGTACAGCAAAAAACGGACTTAAACTCATTAATCTCAAGCCTTGTAGAAAGCTGGTTGATTGGTAATATCTTCCTTTGATCCGTAGCACTAAACCCCAGATCGAAAATAAGACCATAAGTAATCCCATCGCGACCATGACTCGAAATGCCCAAAAAACAATAAACACAGGTGGTTGCATCTCGGGCGCGACTTCATTTAACCCTGGAACTTCGCCGTTCCAATCATGAGTCAGAACGTAACTCGCCATTTTTGGAACTTTCACTTCAAAATGGTTGGTCTGCGCTTCCTGATCTGGAATTGCAAAAAGTAGTAACGGTACCCCATTGCTGGTTTGCCAGTTCCCCTCCATCGCTGCGACTTTCATAGGTTGATGCTTTAGTGTATTTAAACCGTGCAAATCACCAATAAACACTTGCAATGGCGCCAATATTAGAAGCATCCAAAGCGCTATAGATAAAGCCTTACGGTTCGTTTCAAATTCGCGTTTTTGCAAAATAAACCATGCACTAACACCAGCGACTACCAGAGCAGCAGTCAGAAATGAAGCCAATGCCATGTGAGCAAAGCGGTAGGCAAAAGAAGCAGTAAATAAAGCATCAGCCCATGAAACAACATGGTACATGCCGTTTCTTAGTTCAAGACCATCGGGAGTCTGCATTAAAGAGTTCGCTGACAAAATCCAGAAAGAAGAAATAAAGGTTCCTGTAGCAACCATAATCGCAGCGAAAAGATGCACGCCTTGTGGAACCTTATCCCGTCCAAATAGCAACACACCTAAGAACGCAGCTTCAAGGAAAAACGCAGTAATCACCTCGTAGCTTAATACCGGACCAAGGAAGTTGGCTGTGGCGTATGCGAAATTACTCCAATTTGTTCCAAACTGGAAAGACATCACAATACCGGATACAACGCCCATGCCAAACACAACAGCAAACACCTGTATCCAGAATTTGGATAACTTTTGCCAAAGGGGATTGCCTGTTTTGAAAGAAAGCGCTTCAAGAACAGCGATAAAGCTGGCTAAACCTATGGTAAACACAGGGAAGATTGCATGAAAGCATACGACAAACGCGAACTGTATGCGTGAAAGGACGAGCGGATCAAGCTCCATAACGACTCCCGAAGAGTTAATTTTGAAAACACTAGTACATTGTACTTAAGCTATATTAAACATTTCTTATAAACAAGTGCGGCATATTGCCGCAGTTACGAACTTTACAGCTTAAAGTTATCGCTAACAGCATGTTATAGGATTATCATTAATAAGAATTCTCTAATTAACAAGGAAATAGCATGAAAGCTAACGTAGGTGGTTTAGACAAGACTCTTCGTATTACAGCTGGAGTGGTTTTAATTGCTCTGGCTGCAACTGGAACCGTAGGCATGTGGGGATGGATTGGTATCGTGCCTTTGCTGACGGGATTATTCAGCTTTTGCCCACTTTACACTCTACTGGGTATTAAGACCTGTAAAATTAGTTGAAACTAGCATCTGGATTAAATAAAAAACTCACACACCTTTGAGAAAGCTTATGTTAAGGATATGTCGTATATGACCTTACATACATCAGCAGATATTTAATCTATGACTCGCTAAGTCTCAATAATGCGGCAATCGAATGACTGCCGCATTATGTGATCAACGAGTTGGGCCGATATCAAAACGACTGCTTAGCTCTAACATTTGTTGTGCAGTGACCTCTAGTTGCGCAGAAACCAAATCAGCCTCTTTCGACCTAGTCTTCGTTTGGTCACTGAACTGATTCACACGGGTCAAATTCTTATCCATTTCCTGAACGACAATACTTTGCTGCTCAGTTGCACTCGCTATTTGCAGCGTCATATCACTAATTTGACTAACTGAGTCCATAATTCTCAACAAAGATTCTTTAGCATCATCGACAAGCAGTACACCTTCTTTCGCTTTATCTACTCCGGAAGTCATCACTTCAACCGATAGCTGAGCAGTGCGTTGTAACGCATCAATTTTAGATTTGATTTCCGCTGTTGATGCTTGAGTTCTTCCAGCCAGACTGCGTACTTCATCTGCTACGACCGCAAAACCGCGCCCTTGCTCTCCAGCACGCGCCGCTTCGATAGCTGCATTGAGAGCAAGTAAGTTAGTCTGTTCAGCTATCGCCTGAATAGTGTCAAGAATAGTCCCAATGTTCAGACTCTCTTGTCGCACCATACCTATGGTCTCTGACGCTCGTGTCACTTCATCTGCAATTGAGTTTATTGCACGAATAACCTGATGAACTTTGTCCTGGCCGTCTAAAGCATTCTTCTCTGAAATCTCTGTAGCACCAGATGTATTCTGAGCATGTTTGGCAACCTCTGTAATGGTTGCGGCCATTTCATTCATTGCAGTGGCTAACTGGTCTATTTCGAGGGCCTGTTGTTGAAGATCCAGATCTGTTCTTTTGGTGACATCAGAAACCTTTGCTGATTGCTCTGCTATGGATTGTGAAGTTTGTAAGAGGTGACTCATCATTTGTCTGAGCGATAGTTGCATCTTATTAAATGCCTGAGCAACCTGCCCGAGCTCATCATCCGAACCAGTATCAAGTTGAGGCCTGTTAAGTTGGCCTGACGCTATAGCTTCAGCTTGGTCTCTCAAACGTTTAGCTGGATGTGATACAAGTCTTTGTAACACGACGGTCATCACTATCGCAGCGACTATAGCCAGAAAAATGGCAGACCAGACTGCTGTAACTGCTGATTGTTCGGTCTCTTGCGCAGTCTTCACTATCTGTTCACGCTGCTTAGCAAGCAATGTACCGGTCTCATTTAGTCCAGCTCTTAATTTAGCGAGATGAACCAATGTTTCTTCTTTATAAATCTGATGACGATCCCGTTCAGCCATAGAGCCCAACTTAGCAGCACTAGCATGCAAAGCTTTGTGGTGACTATCAAGCGCATCAAAAGCCTGGCGGAGTTCAGTGGAAGAAAACTGGTAAGCATCGGAAGATTTCAACTGCTGATACCACTGCCCAAATTTGCATTGTGTTGGCTGCAACTCTCCGGTAAATGGCTGATTAAAAAGCAAACTATTAGCAAGCTGATTAGTCCAGTCTAAGTGATCTATTTCTTTTTCTAATTGCAAAATCGCGAGGCTTCGACGCTCATTAGCCTGCTCCCTTGCTTCAGATGTTGCGCTTTGTGAGTAGACAAAAATCACACCGACTAACAAGATAAATAAGATTAAACCAGTGAAACTCAACCCAATTTTCTTACCCAAAGACAACGAAGTACGTGTAGAGCTCATAAAAATTCTCTTTTTAAACAAGATTACTGTCTTAACAGATAAAACTCTAAAGCTTTTAAGGGAGACATTGAGAGAAAATACAAAATCTCCCTATTTTCAAAAATGCCTTGCAGCCTAATTTAAAAACTAACATGAGTTACTAATTTTATCAATTTCAACTTTCTCATACTAAAATAGCAACAAAGAACCTGACACTCTTCCTTGTAAAAATAGGTAAGCAAACTGAAACAATCACCCTAAACTTTTAACGACAAAGTACTTTCGCTACCAATACTCCTTATCTAGGAGTGGTTAAATATTAGCTTCTATTAAGTTATAAACCAAAATAGTGAGAAAGTATGTCAGATCCAGAGGTAATACTAGGTGAAAGAGCTTTGCTTCACAAAGCTCTGGGTTTCAAATTCCAGCTTTTAATTAAAAGCTGTAGTTAAATCCGGCATAAAACGAGCGGCCCATTCCCGGCATTCTGATACCAAAAGGAATGCCATTGAGTGACATCGTCATCCCCTGCGCTGTATAGGCACCGCCTTGTGGCAGGTAATACAAGGTGTCGAATAGATTTTCGATACCCGCATCTACTCTCAGTTGTGACCAGCTGTGGCTCAGCCGCAGTGCAACAATGCCATAACCCGGCGTAGCTTGCTCACCGCGAATATCGGACAACCTGGTTTTGCTTTTACTCAGTTGCCATTCCAGGCTGTTATCCCAACCGCCTGTTGCGTGGCTTAAGGTCAGTCGGCCATGTAAAGGTGGGGTTTGATACAGGCCAGCTCCGGTATCCGTATTACGCGCATCCAGATAGCTGCCAATAGCACTGAATTGCCAACGCCCATTCTGATTTTGCGCCAACTCTGTTTGCAGACTCAGGTCCACGCCTTTCAGTTCAGCCTGCTGGTTTTGATAACGCAGAATATTAAACTGCCCGGCTTGCCAGCTGCTGTTCGCCGCGACGGCATCTATATAGTTATCCACCCGCGTAATATAAGGTCTGACTAATAACTGTTGCTTCTGATCGAGACTATGCCAGTTCAGGCTGGCAGCCAACAATCGGGCACGCTCAGGACGCAGCTGCAGGTTACCAACATACCCATTACCATCCCCCACCAGGTTATTCATCGAGGCAGCCATAGCCCAACCCGACCAGACATAGGTTTCATATAAATTTGCTGACCGATTTTTTTGGGCAAGCGCCAGCTCAAACTCAAACTGCTTCGTCAGTTGATAACGACTAACTAAGCTTAAGTCTAGATTATCATCACTGAGCTTACGCTCTGCCTGATTAAACTGTGCCGCTTGCAAAGCCTGCATGCCCATCGCAGTGCTGCTAGTGGAGTAGCCACTCACTGGTCCGGCATTACGCTCGACCCGCTCATGACGCACACCGTATTGCACCAGCCAGTCCTCGTTAATAGCGAGCTCATGCTCTGCAAAAACCGCAAAACGGCTGCGCTCACCCTGATTTATATTGAGAAAAGTACCGGGGCCCATGGCGCCGCCAGACGCAGTCCAGTAATCGTCCAGTTTCAGTTGCTGCCAGTCTGTGCCAAGACGCAGTAGCGAGTCGCGGCTAAGATCGACATCACCACTGAAATGAAAACCGCTATTGGCCGACTCAGAGTTCATTGGCATACCCGCGGCGCAAGTCCCAGCAGGATCGCCATGAAACCGCACAGGCTCACAGGCTTTGCCCATCACTGCCAGACTGCCGTACCAGAACTGCCGGTCCGGCCCAAAGTCCATTTGATGCTCTACATTTTCCCGATACAGCCGGCTTTTCAGCTGTCCAAACCCGGTATCGCGCTGCCAACTTAGATTCGCCCGATGTTGCTGATTCTGCAGTAAATCCATGCGTTGATTGGCAAAACCCTGATAAGGCATCTGCTGATAGCCAAGCTGTAATTCCAACAGATCAGCGCCTTGCTGATGCGCCAACCGCAGCAGATGATTCTGCGTTTCAAAACCGGTCGATGCCACTTCATCCAGAGCAATACTGTGTCCAGGCCGTCCACTGGCGCTTTGCGTTTTAAAATCAGCCGCCGCATGGTAATTATTGCCCTTGCTCCAGTTGCCACTGTACTGCACAAAATACTTCTGTGCACTGTGGCTAAGTTTCACATCTGTACCACGGGCTTGATTATTACTGCGATAAAAACCGCCTAAGGCACCACTGGATTTTGGCGTTGCGGAAAACTCTGGAGCTAAAGACTCGCTGACAATACTGCCGCCAATACTGTCACCACCAACACTGACTGGTGTCACACCGGCAAAAACTCGGATTTTACCCACAGCTGAAGGCGCCAGATAAGACAGCGGCGGATTCATATGATTAGGACAGGCAGCGACTTGATCCATACCATCGACCTGGATCCGAACTCGGTCATCGGCCAAACCTCGGATACTAGGCAAACCCGACACAGCCCCTGCTTGCTTCACCGTGACACCTGCAAAACGACTTAATAGCGCAGCCGTATCGCTGGTGGCTGCGATTTGGTTTTGTAGCTGTTCTGCAGTGACAGACCATGACTTAGCACCTGCGGCCTTGCCTTCAATTTCAATATGCTCAATATCTGTAGCCGCTAGCACAGGCTGGCAGACAAGATAAAAAGCCAAAGTACTGGATGAAATAGCAAAAGTAGCAAAGTGCAGACTGGATTGTAACGACATAGGCGGGCCTTACTGTAATCATCTCAAAAGTCGATATGGTAGTCAGTTAAAAGAGATAAATTAATGCGACAAAATGTCACACTAGACTTTGGCAACCAAATGTCTACTTTTCGGAAGTATTGTTCAAACGTTATCAACTATGGGCTCTGCAGCATTTATAGGGTGTCAAATTACAGTTGGTAGCTCTCTTTTTCGGGTTTCCCCGATCAGTATAAAGTGACTTGGTGCAAAACTTCTGCTTGCTGAACTTTTAAATCGGAGTAATTTATTAGATAAATCTAATTGAGGTAATATCCATGTATAAAAAACTCATCGTAATTTTGGCCCTCTACTCCTATCTACCTTTAGCTGCGGAGACAACCGAGAGTTTAACTACTGAAGCTCAGGCACGTATTAAACTATTCTCTACAGAATTGAAAACGAATTTGATGCAAGCCGTAAAGCAAGGCGGCCATCCGAATGGTGTTCAGGTATGTAGCGTTATCGCCCCCGAAATTCAAAAGAAGTTGGCATCTGATGGCTGGACAGTAGCGAGAACAGCTCTGAAATACCGAAATCCAGCCAATAAGCCGGATCAGTGGGAGAAGCAAAACCTGGACTGGATGTTATCTGCGTCACAAAAAGGTGAGCCTTTAGCCACTATGGCCAAATCTGAAATCATTGAGGATCAGGGCAAAAAGACCTTCCGTTTCATCAAAGCTATTCCAATGGACACGATGTGTGTTGCCTGTCATGGTCAAACTATTGCTAAAGAAGTAAAAACAAAAATCTCGACTTTGTATCCTGCGGATTTAGCCACAGGTTTTACTCCGGGTGAACTTCGGGGCGCTTTTACCTTGCAAAAACAACTCAATTAATACACAGAGTAGCCTGAGTGAGGATCCAGTTTAGGGAATAAGCTGCGGTAAAGCTTATTTCCTTATTATCCCCATTGCTTTTAGTCAGTCAGTCGGTCGATGGATGAATTAATGGAACGGGTTGAGCATTTTATGGACACTGTTTCACCCTTTCCGAGTCGTATAAATGGGGGCAAGCGGGTATAGCATTATTAGGATAAATTATTTAGGAGGAAAAGGCTTCGATATTCACAAGCTAAGTCTGGCGATGGGCCTGACCGCCAGTAAAAGTAAAAAACACAAACTGGACTTAATCCAACCCCGCCATTTCATCAATACAGCCAAAGCCACTGGTTTTGATGCAGAACGGATGCAGCAGATCATGGATGAATTTGCCGTAACCATGCCAGACGCCATTGCCCGGCTTCAGCAACGTATGCATGCACTAATACCACTGCGGATCCAAACTGCGATTTTTGACAATACCTTGCAGCAACTCAAGCGACTGCAGGATTAAATAGCACTACCTGCAGCTTTAGAAGTCTTATTTCTGAATATAAAAATTCAGCCCCGGATTGCGTCTAGCTCTTTCACTACATAAAAGCTCTGGAGAAACCTATCTTTTTTAATAGCCGGGTAAAATGCTCATATTAAAATCAGCGACAAAAGCCATATCATTTGACAAACAAAAAACAAATCAATATAAACATTAATTTTACATTTATTTATTTAATAAATTACAAATAACACTTGCATGAAACATTTCTCTCGCATAGTATCCGCACAAATCGAGAGAAATTTTATGCGCGACCCCATACGTGACTTTACCTGGTTACCAGCATTTGCTGAACTGACTGCTGCTTTAATAAATGAACAACTTGAACTGTGTTGTTCCGTTCAAACTATCACCTCCCTTGAATTTTGTGACCTGCGGGTTATAAAAAACAAAGACCAGCATTATTACCTGATGCCTCTGGGTACATTTTTTCAATTGCACGATAGTGTGGATCTGAAACCTGTATCAGCACAACAATACGCCCGAGAGTTTTCTGATCACAATGCAGCGCTCAGATATTTATTAAATGATCTACTCACTATCTGCTCTGCTATTTCACCAATTCAACGTGTCGATCTACTGGACCGTTTGTTCCTGAAAAACCGTAGGGGGCAATTGCCGATACTACGCAATCCTGAACTGCTCGCTGCATTTAGATTAAAACTTGGCTTGCCTGTCATCGGTTACGTCAATGTAGGCATTCTGTGTGAAAAGCTTGGGTTGTCTGATCAATCCAGGTCTCTGAAAAATCATCGCCATTACCGCAGCCGCGGGAACAGAGTCGTCTCAGCACCACAAAAAATCGGACAACAGGGGGCCGCAAAATGAACAATTTTGAACAGCTGCCTGCTGAACTGAAATTTTTTGACGGTCAACCTGTGCTGCAATTGGTTGTGCAGGTTGCACAGCAATTGTTACCTGAGCGTTATAACGAGCTATCAGAATTACGCCAACACCAAGTTGCCTCTGATGAGTGGTCTACACCACAGGCGCTCTGGGCAGCACTGAAATCCAGACATCAAATTTCAAATTATCAGCTGCTGGCGGCACTGGTGTTTCCCTACCCAGAAATGCAACCAGTGATAAGAGCTGCACTGAGATTGTTGTTACAGCTGGTTTTTGACTGGCGGGGTTATGAACCCGGCGACACACCTTCAATAGTTAAAACCTGCGCGCAGGCAATTCGAATGGTTGGTAGGGGTAAACATAATTCGGGGTTCCCACAGCCTGATGCTGACCTGACGGATCCGCAATTAGACTCCTGGCTGCACACTCTATTGGGTTTAACAGCACCAGCTCAGTCCCTACTCGACATTGAACTGCGTAAAGTGGCTGAATATCTGCGAGCACAGCGCCCAGCCATCACAAAAATCAGGCAAAAATTTGCGCCTGTTGCGCCCACCCCTACTGGCTCTGTAGAAACAAAAATTTCTGCTCCATTAATGAGACGTGCGCCGACCGCTATGCCGGCTCAGGTTAATGATTTAAACGATGGCAGTCTGAAGCTCCTCACGCACTTTTTAGAAAAAAAGCTTGTGTCGGCATCTCCCATTGAACAGTCAAACGCGGCTTATCTGATCGCATTATTATTAGCTGGCGTGTTACTGCCATCGCGACCACAGAATGACAAAACCCCGAGTCAAAATTTAATTCAACGTGAAGTCATAAAGTTTCATGAAGATGGTATTTCTGTGCATTACCAGTTGGAACTACCTCAGGGGGTTAATTACACACAGAAGTGTCTGAATGACAATTTTGCGGTAAGACTAAAATATCAATGGCCCTGCCTCGTGGATCCAACATTAATCAATGATCAAAAAGCCAAGGAGCTACTCAGCGAGTTTAATCAGGCGAATGGCATGCGCCTGTCCCAAGCTGTGTTGGCACGCTTTCAATCGACCTATTTCCAGCGCGTGGAATCAGATTCAGTTTTAAGCTCTCACCTGTCAGGGCGTAGCGCTAAAAAAGACGTACTGAACAATTATGTTTTTGTCGAGTCAGGACAACTGCAACAGGCTAAGGCTCGCTACTTACAACATATTCAAACCGTCACCGCGTCCGAGTTCCTGTTGCCCGATTGTGAGGTTCCACAGGGCTGGTTGGGGTCAACTCGTGTGCCAGAAATATCAGGGTTACTGACAGATCTATTTAAATTTCTGTATAAAAGATCTGATCAGAGAAATTTGTCCCGGCACAACAGAATCGTACTACACACAATATTAATACTGCAGTTGTCCACCTGTCACAGGCCAATTCAATCGCCATTTGAGAGACTCAACCATTTTGACCACAACCTGAAAACCTGCAGGGTCAATGATAAAAATTTAGAGTTTGAGCCGCGAATTATTGTGTTGCCAGATCTGGCGCAGAAACAGTTAACGGCCTATATCAACCACCTCAGGCAGACAGGGGAGCGTTATGCCAGCCCCCAGCATTTAAAATACGCTGCCAAAGCGGCACTGCAGAACCAAGATGATTTGTTCTTTTTCGAAGATCGAACCGCTGTAGTTCCGGTTACTCCGTCAAAAATGCATGTGTTGCTAGCCGATGTTATTGAGGCACTGAACAATCATTACGAAAAAAACTATTACGAAAAACTGCGACTATTTACCAAACTCCCGCTCAATTGGTACCGGCATTATCTTGCGACACATTTTCGGTCGCTGATCCAACAGGGCGATATTTCCCAAACAAATTTTGATTATTTTTTCGGCCATAGCGAAAAATCGTTAGCAGCAGATGGCAGTGACGCTGCAGTAATAGCAAAACAGATCAATGGCCTACTGCTGAGCCTCAAGATCAAAACGGTGAATTTTAATGGGTAGTTTGTATCGCCAAAACAGAATCAAAAATCATGAAGCTCGTTGCAGAACACTTGCAGAGCAATTGATGCCAAAACTCACTGAATTGCCGCAGAATTGTAGTTATGCCGATTTGCGAAAATGGCTAAAAACCACGGTGGATCAATCCACTATTGCACATTCGAACAAATCGAAGGTGCGAAAGTTTTTGCTCAAACTCGTACTCAACACTGCAGAATTGAGTAAATTCAAACGTAATGAAAAATGGAAAAGCAAACTGCAACGTAGACAAGAAGATTTTTTTATCCTGCAAAATAATTTAAGACGATTTAGTGATGCACTGTTGAGCCATCCTATTAAGCCGCAGACCACCGCAAGCGACTTTTTGCGGGTATTGCTGAGCTCGCTTATTGTGCATAGTGGTGTGAATTCAATGCAGATGTTAGGTGCTGTTGTATCGCAATTACACGACCGCTCGGCACTAAATTTGGTTGAAAACATTGCCTGGCTGGAGCTAGAGTTTGAGCATCCTCAGCGATTAATAAACTCCCTTACCGGTTACCAACACCAACTATTTTTACATCCATATACACTGGCAGTGTGGCGTTATTGGTTCCAGTCAAGACTGTTTGAGCAGTGCGCCATCCCAGCAGCAGAATCGGCACTGAGTCTAGTGTATGAACTGGCAGAGCAACTTGGTATTACACTACCTAAAAGAAAAAAAAATTTTTTAGCTGCGGCGATTCACGCTGTTCCAGATTGTGCGGGTCTCACAGAGTTATTACGCAATACAGTCAATGGAAGTTATCCGAATGCCTGTCTAAATCACCAGCAATTCAAACATCTATTCAACCCGTTAAGCACTCGGCTGGCGCAAAGCCTGCCTCCACGAAGTACAAAATCCGCTGAGCACTTTTTTCACTCGCAAGATATTCGTCACAGCTATCAGCAGTTAATAAATTCTCTCAAGCCCCCTACCGGAGAGCTAAAGGGCAGCGTCTCTCACTCGCTTCGTGAACTAAAAAAACTAGCAGAAACAGCACCAGGCCTCCTTTTGCGCGACTTGGCCCTGTGGGGTGTGCAACAACTATCTGAAAAACATATAAAAATTAGTAGCCTATTGCGGTATTACAACGCATTCGCAAAATCGTTGTTGAACGCTCTGCATGGGATGGATTGGCATGATTTTTCATCGGAATCCTGGACTGAAATTTACCAGCGCTTACTGGAGCAACCTGAAAAAAATCTGGCCGTGATTTACCGCAAGGATAGGCTGGTTTCATTCCATAATTTTTTAATCGCTACTCACTCTGTAGCAACGGTTCAATGGCCTGATGCCAAATCAGCACCAGTTGAACATGTCCGGACAGGTTTTATCGACGAGTCACTGTTCACTCGACTATGCAATTTAATCTGGCGCACTGAGCCCAACCCCAGCATGGCGCAACAACTAGTACTAGTGTGTACCATGGCATTTCGACTGGGCCTACGGATCAGCGAGGTGTTAAAAATCCAGCTCAGAGATTGTAGTACCGCTGAGCAGCCAACAGTGCTCATTCACAGTAACCGATACGGAAACGACAAAAGCCCAAATAGCCGCCGACAACTCCCGATGCAACTGTTGTTAGACCACGAACTGGATATGTTTTTATCCCAGCTCGCACGGCGCCGGGCAACGGCCGCAGGCCATTCTGAATTTTTATTGTTCCATTATGATGGTTCACCAACAGAGCAATTAGATGGCAATCAACTAGCGAGCTGGGTGTCCACACTGCTCCGGGAACTCTCTCCTGCCACTAAATGGACGTTTCATCATTTTCGTCACACCGCGCTCAGCAGACTAATGTTGATTAGCCATAGCCAGCTTTTGGATAAACTACCAGCAGCACTGCGCGCTAATCTAGTGCCATACAGCTCTAAAACGAGCGCTGAGTTGTCAGAAATGTTATCAAAAAACTCCTATGAAAACCTCGTGACTATCGCAGGTCATGGCGCTATAGAAATGACGGTCAAATCATATATGCATTTAGCACCGTTGATGACTGGACTGGCGCTGCAAAATCATCAAGCTGATGTGAATCCGATAACGCTTCAGACTCTTACAAACGCCTCTGGGCGCCAAATGACGTCATTAAAACGCCAGTTTACCCTCTCAGCAATCCCAGATTTACTCAGTAAAAAACTGGCGAGGGAACAGACCTCGGTAGCAGTTTACCGTCCGGAAACTTGGCTGCCGACTACTTCAGTCGACGATATGGAAATTTGCCACCAGGCATTGCGAGCTCTCGAATCAGGCCACAACTACCAAGATGTTGCAGAGTATTTTTTATTGCCAGAGAGCAAAATCAGCCAATGGCACCAACGAGCACAGGCGCTGGCTGAATTAAAAAGCCGCAATGGAAATTCCAGGATCATTCCGCTGCAACGCGCACCAGCATTTATGCCAGCCCCGCTGCACGACAGAGCCGACCGGGCAATATTTGTGCAGCTCACTGAACGAATGTACCAGCACCAGCTTGGGCCAAAATTAACACATGTTGCCAAACAGGTTCTGCTGGGCAGCAACGCTACCCACAGCCGTGTCAGCCTGAAAACTACGACTGATCTAAACAAATTTTTGACTCATATTTCTAAACTGTTAGACCCGCGCCAACTCATCATCACTGATAAAACCGGAGCGTTATACAACCCTGATAATAAGAGATTTTCGTATGTGACCCCATTCCACGTCTCGGTAAAATTCACACGGTACGGCGAACCCGACTCAGCTGTATGTACTAATCACGCACTGAAATTGTTTTGTTTTTTGGTGGTGGTTTATTATGGTGATCCGTGGGATTTAACGTGAGTAGTTGATTAAGGTTTCGAAGATAAATCCTGAGTAAAAATGAATCTCTACTTTGCCTTAAAATTGCGGAGATTCGATTTTTTATTAAGCCTGTATATCATAAGTGATCTCAGCCTAGGTTCTTGCGCCGCAACACGCGTACCGGCTCAACATAGATAAATCGCCGATTATTTGCAATATCGTCGCAGGAAGTTGCAGTGCATCGGTCGCGGCAAGTTGTAATTCATCTGTTCGTATAAGTTATAACCCAGAAACCGCGCCAAACTATCTAACTTATTTTAACGCACAAGTTATTGTCTAACATCATCAAGTGATGCACTAAAATGTTCATTCGCATAAGTTATGGTGCATCCGCTCGCAATCACTACATAACTTGTTAGAACGCATAAATTGTCATATATTGAGTGGTATTCTATAGTTATTTTGTTTGTTCGCACAAATTATTGAGGCTTTCCTATGAAAGTGCCTGTTAAAAGTGTGGCTGATATTGGCCAGGTCATTCGTATCACGCGGATTAGTCAGGATTTGGACCAGCTGACCGCCGCGCAACTATCCAATGCCGGACAGTCATTTTTGAGCCATCTGGAAAATGGGAAAGAAACCGCGCAAATCGGTAAGGTTTTGCAAGTGCTTGAGTCATTGGGTATTGGAGTAGAGCTTACTCTACCACCAGATATCGAAGTGTTTTTGGCCAAAAATAATAAATCAGAAAAAAACATCAACAGTAAACGGGTACGCCGGTCATGAGAGAGCTTATCGTTTATCTTGACCGCACTTTTGTAGGCAAGCTAATAGAAGAATCGTCTATTTGGGGTTTTGAGTACGACGCTGATTGGTTGGCCCAGGGCTTTAACATTATCCCAGGGCTTGCTTTTGTGGCCGGCCGTCAACTGGATGGAGCGACAACGCGTCCGGTTCAGTGGTTCTTTGATAATCTGTTACCCGAAGAGAATGCCAGAACCCTGCTTGAAAAGTCAGCCCATGTTGAACCGGGCGACGCGTTTGCACTTCTTACTGCTATTGGCCATGAGTCTGCTGGCGCGTTCACACTATTACAACCGGGCGTTGAATTAAAGCCTGGCGAGGTTTATCCGCTGACGCCTGCGGAAATGAATGACAGAATTTTAAACCTTCCCAAGTTGCCTATGAATGATAGTCGGCGAAAGAAAATGTCATTGGCTGGCGCTCAACACAAAATGCTGGTGATTTTCAAAGATGGGCAGCTCTATGAGCCAGCTGGCCAGTTCCCATCGACCCATATTTTAAAACCGGAACATTCAGAGCCAAATGTCTACGGTTTCACTACTCGTAATGAGTGGTTCGTGATGTCTCTGGCCAAGGCCTGCGGCCTGTCTGTGCCTGACGTTCACCACATTTTTCTGCCAGCTCCAGTATATATCGTGGAGCGATTTGACCGTTCAGGTGAGTATCCGGATGTTCATCGTTTACATGTCATGGATGGATGCCAGCTTTTAGGGTTGTCGTTTAGGGAAAAATACAGCGCGAGTACAGTCGACAGTCTCAAAAAACTCTCAGATAGCTGTATTGCCCCTGGCCCAGCTCGCCTGGCCATCTTCAGATGGGCTCTGTTCAACGCTATTGTTGGTAATAGTGACGCACACCTGAAAAACCTATCCTTCCGATTAACTGACCGCGGCTATCAACTAATGCCTCATTATGACCTATTAAGTACCATCATTTATACAATACCTGGTAAGCATCCATGTGAGGATTTATCACAAAGAATGGGTGATGCGATTCAGTTTGGAGAGCTGAGGAAAGAGCACGTCTTGCAATTTGGGCTGACGCTTGGGTTGCCCAAAGCCCTTTCATTAAGAGTTTTGGTGCAAATGATAAAAGACATCGTGCCGGCAGCCGACAAGTTGATTTCGCAAGTTGAAGTAGAGCCTTCACACCCTGGTAAAGCCGGTGAAATGCAAATGCTGAACAAGATCAGGTATTTGTGCATTCAGGAAATGATTGGTCAGTTAAAAGTGGACCTGATTTCAATAACTTAATCAGCTCTTTACTCATATCCGCGAAGTGGTACCTCACTCAACCGCAAACCACTCGCCCAACAACAAATACGTCAAAATCCGCGATTTGGCATTCACTCAGGCTCCGTTCACTAAGCGATGTATTCTTCAAATATGCAGCAAACTCAGAGGCTAGCTCTGTGTGCTCCTGTTGGATTGCCTCCAGTGATGTCATTAACTGTTCTGAGTTTTTGGCTGCGTTTTTTATAGAGCGAATTAGATGTTGGCGTTTGAGTTCTAGCCGTTTTAACGCTTTTTTATAAGCTGTTTTGCAGTGGTGCTGAATTATTTCATCCCGCTTCTGGTCGTATGTGGCCAATATACTGAGCTCGCTGAGCCATTGCGATACATGACAAGCGCGAACTAATTCTGCCCGTAACTCATCACTAATCCCTGAGCACGCTGCGGTTTTAGTATAAGCAGGCTCAGACTCTTGCCGTAGCTCTGTTGCCAGAAACAATTGCTCGGCAATATCGTGTGGCAAAATCCGGCCATCGCCACAATAACCCAACACGGCCGAAATACTGATTGAAGATTCACTCCTAGACCGCAGTTGATATACCTCCAGCGTAAAACCGGAATTGAATGATGATTGCCATGGCTCAGGAACCAGGGATAAAACCTGCGAGTCGACCCTACCCTGCCCGTAAAAAGGCACAAAGCTTCTGGATGAGCATTGAACCAGCTCATTAAGTTGATGAAACATCAGCAACGAGTTTTTGTCGTTCTGAATATCAGCAACGTTATCAGCACTCAACAGGTGTGTTGTTGCAGGATGAATACCGCATATCTGCGCGTGCAGACTGGCAAACTGCTTCTGGTATTTACGATAACCAAGTTGTGCAGTACAAAGCTGCTCCGCATTGCTCATATCTGGCCACAGATCTGGCGCGCGATGAACGTCCAGCACCATAGCTGCAATACTCTGAGATTTTTTACTCCAATCTACAGACGTTGCGCCCATACACAAATCAGCTACTGTCATACTCAATATTTCTTGCTGCAACAGCTGTTGCTCTGGTTCTAGAGAGGTATCCAGCGCCGGAATTTGAAACTCTGTGTGGCTGAGAATTTCATCTGAGGATTGAAAAAAGCGTTTAAACACACTGATTTTTTCTGCCAACCGTTTTGCTATATGGGCGTCTGCACCATATTGCAGGTTAAATAAATGATAGATATATACTTCGTGTTTTTGGCCAATACGGTGTACCCGGCCAATACGCTGCTCTACAACCTGAGGGTTCCAGGGTAAATCGTAATTGATCAGAACGTTACAAAACTGCAGGTTCAACCCTTCGTTAGCTGCATCTGTAGCGATCAAGATTTTGCCATGCTCGCGAAAATACCATAAAAGGGCTTTTCTCTTGTTTTGATCAAGTAGTGGTAACGTATCTAAACCCAGTGATTGCCAGTAGAGCTCAACAATTTCACTCACGCGCTCTGAGTCATTATCGCCACTAATCAGAACGAGTTCCTCCACGGAAAAACCTGACTGGAGAAGCTGCTGATAAACCTCCCGCTGCGTTTCTTTAAACGACACAAAGACGATAGCTT
The DNA here is from genome assembly GCF_001275035.1 of Rheinheimera sp. KL1. Taxonomy (NCBI): domain Bacteria; kingdom Pseudomonadati; phylum Pseudomonadota; class Gammaproteobacteria; order Chromatiales; family Chromatiaceae; genus Rheinheimera; species Rheinheimera sp. KL1. Next base: position 4,628 of record NZ_LAMX01000025.1, on the reverse strand, counting down.
TTTCTGGCATTTGTCTTTGCTTAAGGTCCTGCAGCAGCTTTGGTAATGCGTTTACAAGCTGTTTTATTTTGGGATTAACATCAAACAAGCTCAACTGGTGAATCAACTGATCTAAACAGACTTTCAGGCGTTGTAATGAGCTCAGTGAGCGCAAATACATAGGCTTACTCTTATCGGGTTCAACCTCGAAGGTGGACATACAGGCAGCCAATTCATCGTTATCCAACGTTTCATTTGGCTCATAGGTGCTACTCTCACCTACAGATTGCCGTACATGCTCAGAATTTGCGCTATCAAGCGCCGTAGCAATCTCCAGCCTCAGTTTATTGAATACAGACAAAAGCGCTTGATTTGAAGATCCCCAAATGCGTGAGAAAGCTAGCTCAAGCAGGTTTATTAACGGCATAAAAACACCATTACGGCTGAGCCCGCGGCCCTCACACTCATAAAAATCGCTGATAAATCCGAGAAGCCGATCCTGAAACTCATCATGCTGAGCAGTAGCACTCTGGTTAAAAAATATAGGTAATAAACGACGCTGCGTAATGTCCAATTGCCCCCGCGCCTGTAAATCAGATCTGAGATTACGAACGACCAAATACTCGGTCAGGCCACCAAGATCTTTATCTGAATCGATGGTTTTGAAATGAGGCTGAATAAACTGCAGTAAATTCCGATAATCCTGCCACCTGTTTTGCAACGGTGTAGCGGTTAGCAATAATTTCGGCACGCCATGAGTAGCTTGCAGTAATCTGGCGGCTCTGGAGGTTTTAATGCCTTCGTCCTCTTCAGACGGTCTTGTTGGCGGAACTTCCAGATTTCTGACTACATGAGCCTCGTCCAGTACCACTAAATCGTAATCGCTAAAATCCAGTTGAAGATCCTTTTGATCCACGCAATGGTAATTCGTCACTACAACAGCTGGGGTTTTCGGGAAAAATAATTCGACTAATTGTTCAGGCTGCTGCCTGAATTGACTGCACAGGCCGCTGGTAACTACACGAACAGGCAAACCAAAATGTTCGCTCAACTCATCAAACCATTGCCCTACAAGCATGACCGGAGCCACAACCAGAATGCGCCGCCGCCCTTCAAACCAGAGCTGGCTAATAACCAATGCGGCTTCAATGGTTTTACCAAGCCCTACCTCATCAGCCAATACACAGCCACCACATCGCAATGAGTTAAGGGCAAACAAGGCTGAAGAAATTTGATGAGCGGTGGGTGTTCTGGTGGATGTTGTGAACAGTCGGGCAATAGTAGTGGTAGATGTCTGAGATTCGGATAATCGCAGAGCTAAATAATTCAGTTTGAAAACATTGTGCATAATTGAACCAGGGTATTTTCCGTGGATTATGCACAGCCAAAAACAAATGTAAACAATTAAATTAACATCAACTCAAAAATATAACATTCAATAGAAACTTAGTATTGATCGACTCAGCAGCTCCCAGCCATTTTTTCTCAAACTGTTGAAATGACGGTCTGAATTTTCAGACCGTCGACTGACCAGTGCTATCAATAGAACGGTTCGTACTAATGTCTAAGCTCAGTTATGCCTAATGAGTTGTATGGCAAATCGAGCCTAATGCAATTTATTACATAGAACTTTCTCAACGTTACACAACAATTCCAGGGATGTCCTGCGCCTGTGCAGCCAAGTGTGTGGTTCGATCTTTTACATGTTGTCTCAACAATTGCCAATAATCCCGTTCCCCTGCATTTAAAACTGCGTCCCCGGTAATAAGTGCATCAGCATCCCCAAGGGTATCTAATTCTCTCAGCACGTTTTTGCTGAGGGTGGATAGCGTTCTGGCGACCAGCTTTTTATCTAACCCACAGGTCTCAGCAAAATCAGCCAGTTGGTACGCATGAATAGAACCCGGCTCAAATTCGTCCCCCATTGCCATGGCCAAACTGTGTTTAAACTGTTCAAACATCGCTACGTTGACCAAATCGTAACTCTGAGTGAATTGGCAACGCTGAGTAGTTACACCATTAACTATTTGGCTCCCCAGCTTGCCATAATGAAATGACAGGTTCTTCGCATGGCTGTCATAGTTGCTAATCATTAAATTGAACAACTGCCAGTTCAATAGCCACAAGCTGTTCTCAGCAGATGTTGGTGTTTGCCGGCAAAAAGCGAATAACTTACTGAGGCTTGCGCCATCACGAATATGTGCCACATCCCGGCCATCGCCAAGGTTACGCTCATATTTATAGTCGCGAGGCAAATCCAGCGCCTGGCAACCATCAATCACATGCTGACGCAGAACCCGGCCCGCCCTAGGGTCATATTTACGATCGAAACGTTTTACTAATAACGCAGGGTGATGCCCAAACCGCATGAACTGCACAGGTGCAACAGCCAAACCGACCTTTTCAGCCAGTTTCATACAGAAGAATTCGTTCAGCACTAAATGGAGGCAGTTTTTACGTTCAAATTTCAGCAAATGGGTAGAACACAAGGATCCATCGCCAAAGCCTATTTGGCCGTCAGGAGCCACGAAGACGTTCAACTTGTCCTGAACGCCAGCCACACTCAAACGCGGCTTTTCATCCCACATCAACAGACTAATGTCTTCTTTTTGTTCCAGTCTAAGGATCATTTCCGTTGAAGAAATAGGCCGAAAACTGGGTTTAGTTAGTGGTGATGTCGCCTCGCCAAACACAAAAGCGCCAGACAAATCCTGTCCCAACTCACGAATTTGAGGGTATACCTGCTTTTCACTCACACCAATATTCTGTGCTAACAATCGCCTGGCTTCACCTTCGGGTAATAAGTTATCCAGGTAGTTATAAAGACTGGCGGGGTGATGAGGTTGATGTAAAAAAAGTGCAGGTGAAAGCGGAAAGCCCTCTTGCTGCCAAAGTTGATGATAATCCAGTTGAGGTAAACCAGTACTTCTATCAAGCTGGAGTTGTCCTACAGCGTTCTGCCCATAAAACACAGGCGTGAGATAGCTCATACCCAGCCCTCATCCACAGCATTTAAAGCCCTATCCGTGTTAGTACTAACATCAGCTAGCTGAATGCCTAAGCCTTTTAATACTGCAAAGGTAGCGCCTAAAGTGCAGTTGGGGTTGCCATTTTCAATACGCGATAAAGTATTAATGCCTATCCCACACAGAGCTGCACAATCCTCCAGTTTCATTTTCAGAGCTGTCCTTCTGGCACGGATCAATACACCGAGTGTGGCTACGTCAGTCAGCACTGCGTTCTCTGGTTGTTTGGTAGGAACCACTTGTTTTGCCATCACGCACCTTTATATATTCACTGTACACGGTGATTATAGACTGCAAATTATAAATAACCACAATAATCACCGATACTGAACAATAATTAACGTGATTTGTTGAAAACCTGTATATTCACCACTATGAGTGAACATCACAACACATCAACACCACTCCTCTACTTTTTAGTTTCAATCCCCACACGAGCCATGTAAATTAGCCGCCGGTTACTATTAACGCCCCAATTTTTAAACACCAAAGCCAACTAATTGCATGGCTCAAAAGGATTTCCTAACATGAACAAATCTGAACTGATTGAAAAAATTGCCCACAAAGCCGATATCAAAAAACCAGCAGCTCAGGCCGCATTAGATGCCATTGTTGACTCTATTACTGCAGCATTAAAAGAAGGCGACAATGTCAGCCTGGTAGGCTTTGGCACCTTTGAAAGCAGAGCTCGTGCTGCCCGCTCAGGCCGCAACCCTCAAACAGGTGAAACTATCCAAATTGCGGCTGCCAACACTCCAGCGTTCAAAGCTGGTAAAGGTCTCAAGGATGCTCTGAATTAAAGGTGCACGAAGCGATTTACAAGCACCAACCAGTCATCCAAACTAGCGTAAAGCTGCATACAAGGAATCAGTTATGAGTATCATGGAAGAGACGACTTATACTACCGAAGATCTGGCTCTGACTGGTTTTAAAACTGCGGATAAAATCCTGTTGTCATGGGGATGCACTGAGCAGCAGTGCCATACAATCCTCGGGATCTCAGGACTCTCCTACCACAAGTTTAAGTCGGCCCCAGACACAACTCAGTTGAATCCAGAACAATTTGAACGCGTGAGCCACCTTCTGAATATTCACCAAACACTGAGAACGACGTTCAGCACCCCTGCTAATCTTAGCGGGTTTATGGGAATGACAAACGAAAATGCTCCTTTTGATGGCCGCACACCACTAGCCATGATTGCGTCTGGTGAGCTTGCCGATCTGCGGGAAGTTGCCCAGCATATCGATACATTCAAAAGTGGATTGCCTGGACTGCTCAGAGCACCCAATCCGTGTTGAGTTTACACCTACTACGCATCTACTAATTGAAACTGTGATTTAAATTGGCTTTTTCAATTTCCAGAACCTGCTTGCACCAGTTGCATTTTCAGGTGAGCCATTGATCTCAGCTTGTTCGCATAATGCGTTCTCTCGGATGAATTATCTGCGGTTAGCCCCGATGTTTTATGTCGGATTCTGATACCTGCGTGAGCACCTGACCCTAGCAACAGCCTGATTTCGAAGTAAATAAAAAAGCCCCTCGCTTGCGCGAAGGGCTTTTCCATTTATTGGGAGCCTGGCGGTGAACTACTCTCGCATGGCATCTGCCACACTACCATCGTC